>CAMCWJ010000021.1 GCA_945882475.1 Bifidobacterium breve | reverse complement strand
GAGGACGTCGAACAGTCGCTGGGTGCCCAGCACCCCGCCGCGCGGAGTGATGTTGGGCCACAACCCGTCCTGCAGGCCGGCGATCACGACGGTGTGCCAGTCCCGGCCGAGCCCGGCGTGCGGGCTGAGCACCGCCACCGTCTCCCCGGCGGGGGCGGCGTCGGCGGCGACCGGCGGCAGTTGCAGGGCCGCCAGATGCTCGAGCAGACCCGTCAGCGATGCCCCGGCGGTGCGGGCCACATAGGCCTCGGTGAGGTCGAACAGTGCGGTAACCGCCGCGAGATTGCGTTCTGCCACTGCGGCATCGGCCCCGCCGCGATCGGCGGCACTGACCCAGCGCCGCTGCAGGCCGCTGCGTTCCCAGGTCTGCCACAGCGTGTGGCGCGGATCGTGGTGGCTGCGGTGGCTGCGGGCCGCCGCGGCGAGTACTGCCCGGACCCGGGTGACCGGTGCGGCCAGGACGGCCGGCAGCTGCGGAGCCCGGCCGGTGAGCGCATCGAGGACCGTGCGCTCGGTGCGACGCAGCGCGCGGCGAAGCTGACGCAACGACACCGGATCGACCCGGCCGATGGGACCGGTCAGCAGCGCCTCGGCAGCAGCGTCGTCGAGTCCGCTCGCGGTGGCGGCAAGCACGGTCAGAAGTGAACGGACACCGGGGTTTTCGGCGATGGCCCCGCCGCTGTTCGGTGCATCGACCGGAACCCCGGACACCGCCAGCGCGCGGGTGAGCGCCGCGGCCCCCGACACCGACCGCACGATCACCGCCAGCTGCGACCACGGCACACCATCGACGAGATGTGCCCGACGCAGCGCGTCGGCGATCACGGCGGCCTCGGCATGCCCGGACGCAGCCACCGTCACGGTGACCGACCCCTGCTCGTCGCCGTCCCGGCCGTCCAGCACACGCCACCCGGTACCCGGCAACCCCGCGGCCATCCCGCTGATCGCCCGCGCGATGGCCGGGGCGCACCGGTGTGAACGGGTCAGCGTGATAGCGGGCGAATCGGCCGACAGCAGACCCGCATCCGCCCCGCGGAACCCGAACACCGCCTGGTTCGGATCACCGGCGAGGAGCGTGAGTTCAGCGCCGGCGGCCAGCACCCGCACCAGGGTGGCGGCCTGCGGATCGAGATGCTGGGCATCGTCGACGAGCAGTAGCCGGACCCGGGCCCGCTCAGCGGCCAGCAGATCGGCGTCGGCGGCCAATGCCTCCAGGGCCGCGCCGACGAGTTCGGCGGCACCCAGCGCCGGCACGGTGGCCTGCGGCGCGGCGGTGCCGACCGAGGCGCGCAGCAACATCACCTGCTCGTACTGGCGGGCGAACCGCGCGGCTCCCACCCACTCCGGATGCCCCGCTGCCCGGCCGATGCGCTGGAGTTCGTCGGCATCGACTCCGCGCTGCGCGCACCGGGCCAGCAGATCGCGCAGTTCGGTGGCGAAGCCGAGTGTGGTCAGCGCAGGCCGTAGTTCACGCGGCCATCCCCGCGCGCCATCCTCGAGATCGCCGGCGAGCAGTTCGCGGATGATCCCGTCCTGCTCGGCGCCGGTGACCAGCCGCGGCGGCGGATCACCCGCGCGCGCGGCCGCATTGCGCAGCACCCCGAAGGCGTAGCTGTGCACCGACCGCACCAGAGGTTCGCGCACCACCGACAGTCCCCCGGAACGCGCATTGAGCAACCGGGCGGTCAGCGCGCCACGGGCCGCGGCGGCCATCCGGCCGGAACCGGTCAGCAGCAGCACCGACTCCGGGTCCGCCCCGTCGGCGATGCGGGCGGCAGCGGTCTCGACCAGCAGCGTGCTCTTTCCGGTGCCGGGCCCGCCCAGCACCCGAACCGTGCCGCGCGATCCCGGGGTGATCATGGCGCCATGACACCACGGGGGTCTGACAGAAATCGGGCCTGAGACCAGCCCGCGGCAAGTCACCTAACCCATTGGGTGAACTTCTCATGTACAGCAGGCTGTTTCCCGGACGTCGCCCAGAAGTCGGGGAACGTTCACTATTCATGAGGCTGCTTGCTGTACCCGCGATCCTGATGACGTTGACCCTGTCCGCCTGCGGCGCTACCAGCCAGACTCCCGCGGCCGACAGACCGTCCAACGCTCCCACAGACGTCCCCGCACTCGATGCGGCCGGCTGGACGACCACCACCTACGAGAACCTGACCAAGACGATCTCCACGTCGGCCGGCCAGGGCAAGGTCGCCGTCTTCGACTTCGACAACACCACCCAGGCCCGGGACGTCAGCGAGGCGATGCTGGCCGAGGTGCAGAAGACCAACACCATCGAGGCGGCCTCCCTGTCGCCGGCGCTGTATCCCCCGTTTACGGCGGCGGACGGCACCAAGATGACGATCTCGGCGGGGGTCTTCGACTACTACGAGGCAGTGCTGGACTCCGGCGGCGAGGCCGATCCGTTCCGGGAGTACTCCTCCCTGCCGATGCCGAGTTCGGTCTTCTACGGGCGGACGCTCGCGGACTTCCTGGCCACCATGACGACAACCTACGACGGCGGGTCGGCGCTGGCTGACCTCACGAGCGGGCAGCAGTCGAAGATCCTCGGCGCCGCCCGGCCCTTCATCTATCCGCAGATGGCCGACCTGTACGGCAACCTGCGCAAGAACGGCTACGACGTGTGGGTGGTGTCCGCGGGCATCACCTGGGCGGTGCGCTGGATGGTGCAGAACGCGCTCAACCCGGTGATCGTCGCCAAGTACGGCCAAGATGCGGCGCTTCCACTCGATCACGTCATCGCGGTCAACACCCTGATGAAGGATCGGTCCACCGGAAAGCTGGTGTCCGACTACGAACTCACCCGTGGCACACCCGATGAGGCCTACATCAATCTGGACCCGGCCCGGATGTCGCAACTGGAAATCCTTGCCATTCCCGACGGTCTGACGTCGTGGCGTGGCGGCAAGACCGGCGTCATCGACAACATCATCAGCCGGGGCGAACTGTTCCTGGTGGCGGGCGACTCGTTCGGCGACGTCGAGATGCTCAACCGGGCGCCCAACCGGCTGGTCGTCAGCCGCATGAACAAGCCCGATCTGGCCGAGGGCTTCGCCAAGGAGATCGCGAAGGCACCGGACGCCAACTGGATGTTGCAACCCACCATCAACTCCGCGCCGGTCGGATTCCTGCCGACCAAATGCGAGATGGCGCAGAAGACGACCGGCAACGCAGACATCACAGCGACGACGGACAAGTCCCTGAGCACGCTGGAGGCCACCGGCAAGCTGGGCTCCTTCGCGACCTGCTGAGCCGGATCGCCACCCACGCAGTCAACCTGTCAGCATGGTGTCGTGTCCGACCACGAACTGCACCTGAACCGCTTCGGCCCGACCGGCCCCGCGCAGGTCCTCCTGATCCATGGATTGACCGGGCACGGCTGGCGCTGGCACACCCTGGCCACTGAGCACCTGGCCGAATTCACCGTGCTGGCACCGGATCTGCTCGGCCACGGCCGCTCATCCTGGGCAGCGCCCTGGACGATCGACGCCAACGTCGCCGCCCTGGCGAGCCTGATCGAGCGCGAGGCCGCCGGCCCGGTTGTGGTGGTGGGCCATTCCTTCGGCGGGGCGGTCGCCCTGCACTTAGCGGCGTCGTGTCCGGATCTGGTGTCCAGCCTGGTGCTGCTGGATCCGGCCATCGGCCTGGACGGCAAGCGGATGCTGGCGGTGGCCGAGGCGATGCTGGAGTCGCCGGACTACCCCGACCCCGCCGAGGCGCGCGCCGAAAAGGTCAATGCGGCGTGGGCGGACGTGCCGGCGAAGGAGGTCGACGACGAACTCGCCGAACATCTGATTCAGCTACCCAATGGCCGGTATCGCTGGCGGATCTGCGTGCCGGCGATGATGTCGTATTGGAGCGAACTGGCTCGCGATATCGTGTTGCCGCGCAATGGAATTCCGACGACGCTGATTCGCGGGGCACGATCCGATCCGCCGTATGTCAGCCGGACTCTGGTCGACGGGTTGGACGAACAACTGGGGCCTGACTTCACCATGCTGGACTTCGACTGCCGGCACATGGTTCCGCTGGCCAAACCTGTCGAGACTGCCGCGGCCATCCGGGACATGCTCGCCCGCGGCTGACTGATGCCCAAGAGCAACCATGGCAAGAATCACCAACGAACAGGTGGAGCGGGTGCGTGACTTGGTGGCCTCGATACCTGCGGGCCGGGTCGTCACCTACGGCGATATCGCCAGTGCGGCAGGACTTTCCAGCCCGCGGATCGTCGCCTGGATCATGCGCACCGACTCGGCAGATCTGCCCTGGCACCGGGTGATCACCGCCTCAGGCCGGCCGGCGCCGCACCTGGCCGCCCGGCAGTGGGAGCTATTGCGGGCCGAGGGTGTGATCGCGATCAATCACCGGGTGCCGCTGACCGGCGAGACGTCGGTGCGCCACGAGTTCGGCTAGATCGCCAGGCGAACCAGCGCAGTGGTACGCAACAAGCCGGGGAACGCCGCGGGTGTGGACCGCGGATGCAGGGTGTGCACGGCGAGCCGGAACATCAACGCCCGCAACAACATCTGCGGCCACTCCGGCAGGCCATCCCAGCGATCGATGAGTCCGTCGTCGGCGTCACCCCAGGACAGCGCGTCGACCACCGCCACCCCGGCCGCCCACGACGCCGGCCGCCAGTACGGGGTGATGTCGGTGATCCCGGGGGCGGCGCTGCCGGTGAAAAGCACTGTGCCGTAAAGATCGCCGTGCACCAGCTGGCTGGCGCTGCGGGTGGGCTTGCGCAATCCGGCCAGCTGGGTGATCAGCTCCACCGCACGCTCACGGTCCTCGGATCCGCGCAGCACGGGGAATCCCGGCGGCAGCGCCTGCAGCGGACGGTCCTCCCAGGCGGCGCGGTCGGCGACGGCGAACACGTCGACGTCGGTCCATGGCGGCACCGGCGCCTGGGTGAGGAAGCGCGGGCGTTCCAGTTCCGAGGTGGCATCGTGCAATCGCACGCCAACCGAGATCACCTCGTCGTGGCGCGCCTCCGGCAGACCCGAGACATAGGTGTCGGCCCGCCACCCGGACACCACGTAGCGGCCGTCGGTGGAACGCACCGGACGGGCCAGTCGCACGCCGTCGATGAACAACGTCTCGCGAACCTTGGCCGACCACGCGGCGCGGGCGTTGTCGGCGACCAGCGACAGCACGATCTCGCCGCAGCGCCACCCGCCGTCCCAGCCATCACCGAGGCGTTCGGGCACACCGCCCTTGAGACCGAACGTCGCCATCACATGCTCAGGCGGACGCTCGTCGATCACATGGCCAGGGTAGAGCGTGCGGACGCCGGGACGCCGTCAGTACATCGCCATGTCGGGTTCGAGTTGCCTGGCCCAGGCCACGATGCCGCCCTGCAGGTGCATCGCGTCGGCGAATCCGGCCCGCTTGAGCACCGCCAGCGCCTCGGCCGAGCGGACGCCGGTCTTGCAATACAGCACCGGGGTGCGGTCGCGCGGGATCCCGGCCAGGCCGTCGGCGGACTCCAGTACCGACTGCGGAATCAACCTCGCGCCCGCAATGCGGTTGATCTCCCACTCGACCGGATCGCGGACGTCGATCAGGGCGATCGGCGCACCGGAGGCCAGCAGGTCCCGAAGTTCCGCCGGGGTGAGGCCGACGCCCTCGGCGGCCGCCGGGGCCCCGCCGCAGAACGCCTCGTAGTCGATGAGTCCGGTGATCTGCGGCGCCCGCGGGTCCTTGCGGATCGCGATCGTGCGATAGGTCATGTCCAACGCGTCGTAGACCATCAGCCGGCCCAGCAGCGAATCGCCGACTCCGGTGATCAGCTTGATCGCCTCGGTGCCCATCACCGAGGCGATCGAGGCGCACAGGATGCCCAGCACACCACCTTCGGCGCAGGACGGGACCGTGCCCGGCGGTGGCGGTTCGGGATACAGGTCGCGGTAGTTCAGGCCCCGCCGCGCACCGTCGGGCCCGGCGGGCGCGTCCTCCCAGAACACCGACACCTGCCCGGCGAACCGGTAGATCGAACCCCACACGTAGGGCTTGTGCGCCAGCACCGCGGCGTCGTTGACCAGATAGCGGGTGGCGAAGTTGTCGCTGCCGTCGATGATCAAGTCGTACTCGCCGAACAACGCCACCGCGTTGGCGGCGTCGAGCCGGAACTCGTGCAGGTGCACCGACACCAGCGGGTTGAGTTCGTTGATGGCCTCCCGCGCGCTGTGCGCCTTGGGCCGGCCGATATCGGATGATCCGTGGATGATCTGGCGCTGCAAATTGGACTCGTCGACGGTGTCGAACTCGACGATGCCAATGGTGCCGACACCGGCCGCGGCCAGATAGAGCAGCGTCGGCGACCCCAGCCCGCCGGCACCGATCACCAGCACGCGGGCGTTCTTCAGCCGCTTCTGCCCGACCACCCCGAGTTCCGGGATGATCAGGTGTCGGCTGTAGCGGGCCACCTCGTCACGGGTCAGCTCAGCTGCCGGGGAGACCAACGGCGGCAGGGGCATGGCGTCCATTGTTGCCGAGCGTGGGGGCTACGCACCCGAGACGTCCCGCAGACGTGCATAAGGCCCACGGTCGCGAAGGCCCGTCAGGCGATCGGATACGGCCAGGGGTTGAACCGGCAGGTCTTCCCGTCGGGCTTGACCGACTGGGGATCGAACCGGCTGGCGTCATCGTCCGACGTGGAGAAGGTCTGCTGCATCATGATCGGCGCCAGCGCACCGTTGCGCTCGCACGGCTCATGGGTGGTGTAGCCGATCGCGTGGCCCACTTCGTGGTTGATCAGGTACTGCCGGTAGGAGCCGATGTCACCCTGGAACGGCACCGCGCCGCGCACCCAGCGCGCCAGGTTGATGAACACCCGGGGCTCGGCGTTGGGACCGTAAACCGGGTTGTAGCACGAGGTTTCGATTTCAATCTCATACCCGCAACCCTCGCGGACGGTCATCGGCGAGGTCAGCGAGATCCGAAAGTCCGGCGTGGCGTCCGCGGCGTCGACGCGCTGAAAGGCGAACTGCGGGTTGTTGATCCAGCTCTTCGGGTTCGACAGGGTCTCGGTGACCATCCGGGCGAAGGCCTCGTCACCGCCGAACGACGAGGTGTCGATGCCGTTCTCCACCTCGACTGTGTAGGTGAACACCTTCTCGCTGCCCTCGCCGACCTTCGGCGAGGTCCCGGGAATGATCTGCCAGGTTTTCTCGCCGGCCACGGTCAACGGGCCGCCCGCGGGCAGAATGCCGGCGGGCAGGTTGACGTCGAACTCGGTCAGGCCGCGCGGCGGGCCGCCGATGATGGTCGTGCCGACCGCGCCGATGGTCGGCGGGCTCTTGACCGGTTCGGCGACAGGCTGCGCGACGGTCCCGGTCAGCGTCTGATAGAGCACGACACCGGTCAGCCCGACCAGCACCGGCAGCGCGTAGGCCCGCCATCCGTAGGTGGCCAGGAACCCGCCGAGCCAACTCTGCTTGCGGACCTGACTGTGCTCGTCGCGGTTGGACCGGGCCCGGCCGGAGTCCTCGGCCAGCGGGTCGCGCTGAGCGCGCAGCGGCTCGTTGGGTTCGCTGCGCAACACGGGCGCGCGAACGCCCCCGCGTGGCCCCGGCTCATTGGTCACCGACCCAGGATTGCACAACGGGGCAGGCGGGGGTCGCCCGGACGCGCCGGTATCGGGCACCGGGCGCGCTACACCAGGGTGAACGGGCACTGGTAGTACTGTCGGGACGATCGGCTGCTGCAGTCCCAGGTGGCCGCACCGCGACCAGAATGATCCGCGCTACCCGAATGATCCCGCTACCCGAATGATGAGGTGCGATGAGAGATCTCGCCGACGCCGACGAGCGCAAGTCCGCGCGACCGGCGGGTGGCAGCGGTACCGGCCGGCGCGGTGGGCGGCTTCCCCGCGGCGAGCGCCGCGAGCAACTGCTCGAAGCGGCCAGCGAGATGTTCGTCGACCGCGGCTACCACGCCACCGGCATGGACGAGATCGCCGAGCGCGCGGGTGTCAGCAAGCCGGTTCTTTACCAACACTTCTCAAGCAAGCTGGACCTCTACCTCGCAGTGCTGCAGCAGCACGTCGACATCCTGGTGTCCAGCGTCCGGCAGGCGTTGCGCACCACCACCGACAACCGGCAGCGGCTGCGGTCGGCCGTGCAGTCGTTCTTCGACTTCATCGAGCACGACAGCCAGGGCTACCGGCTGATCTTCGAGAACGACTACGTCACCGAACCGCAGGTGGCGGCCCAGGTGAAGGTGGCCACCGAGGCGTGCACCGACGCGGTGTTCGACCTGATCAGCAACGATTCCGGGCTGGATCCGCACCGGGCCAGGATGATCGCGGTGGGCCTGGTCGCGATCAGCGTGGACTGCGCGCGGTACTGGATCAACGCCGACCGGCCGGTCTCCAAGGAGGACGCGGTCGAGGGCACCGTGCAGTTCGCCTGGGGCGGGTTGGCCCACGTTCCGCTGACGCGGTCCTGAGCGGGCCGTCGGCTCAGACCGACGAGGCGATGCCGAACCCGACCCGGCGGCCGTCGGCCGCACCGATCTCGATGTAGCTGATCTTCGCGGTCTGCACCAGAAAACGGCGGCCCTTGTCGTCGGTCAGGCTCAGCACCGCCGAGCCGCCTCCGGCGTTCTCCAGCGCCGAGCGCACCAGGCTCTCCACCTCTTCGGGCGACTGGGAGCTGTTGAGGACAAGCTCCCGCGGGCTGTCCGAAACACCGATCTTGACCTCCACACCGGCCCCTTTCCCATACGACGTGCGCGTCACGAGCAAGGCTAGTGGACGACCTTGCGCGGGCCGGGGGCAGCCGGGGTGAATTGGCAACTATGCCGTCAAGCTGCGGTAACAGCATGACAACGGCTGCGCGCCGCGCGATCGGGGGCGGCGAGGTGGTTCCTAACCTGAGTAGGTGAGCGACCGCTACCGGCACCGACGGGATTACTCGGAGGAGTACCTGGACGAGTACCCGGAGGACTATCCGCAGGAGTACCGGGGGGCCCGCCCCCGGGCCGGCCTAGCGCTGACGGTCCTGGGCTTGTTGGCGGTGCTGACCGCGACGATGTTCGTCATCCGGACCGGCAGCCCGGCCACCGTCGAGGAGTCCGGCACCCCGCGCACCGTGACCGCGACCGCCGGCCCGGACACCCCGAACCCGGAGGCCGCGGACGTCACCGTGACGGTCGCGCCGCAGGCCGCCATGGAGATCCCGGTCCGGGTCGCCGCACCCGCCGCGCAGCCCCGGGTGGATCTGCGCCGGATCGTCTACACCGTCGCGGGCAACCAGCGCCACGACGACCGCGTCACCGTGGTCTACGCCGACGAGACCGGCACGCTGGTCACCGCCGAGAACGTGACGCTGCCCTGGACCCTGGCGCTGACCCCGTCGGTGCCGGTCAACTACGTCACCGCGAATAGCACCGGCAGTCAGATCAACTGCTGGATCACCGACGCGGCCGGCGCGACGGTGGCCTCGAGCACCGACTTCCGCCCGTCCGCCACCTGCAACCGCTAGGCCAGGCCGAGTTGGGCCATCCGGTCGTGGTGGGTGCGCTGCAACTGGTCGAAGAACTCGCTGATCTGGGTCAGACCGCCGGACCGGGCCAGCACCAGGTCGACCAGTTCGTCGTGCTCGGCCAGCACGTACTGGGCCTGGGTGATGGCCTCCCCCAATAGCCGCCGCGACCACAGCGTCAGCCGGCTGCGCTGGCGCTCGCTGGCGGTCACCGCCGAGCGGACTTCGGCGACGACGAACTGCGAGTGCCCGGTCTCGGCCATCACCTGGCGGACCACCTCGGCCACCTCGTCGGGCAGGCTGTGGGTGATCTGGCGGTAGAAATCGGCGGCCATGGCGTCACCGATGTAGGTCTTCACCAGAGCCTCCAGCCAGGTGCTCGGCAACGTGAGCCGGTGATAGTTCTCCAGCGCCGGGGCGTAGCGCGCCATCGCCGGCACCACATCCACACCGCGGTCGCGCAGGGCGTCGCGCAGCAGTTCGTAATGGCCCATCTCGGCGGCGGCCATCAGCGCCATGTTGATCCGGCCGTCCAGATCCGGCGCCATCCGAGCCTCGTCGGTGAGCCGATAGAACGCCGCCACCTCGCCGTAGGCCAGCAGTGCGAACAACTCGGTGACCCCGGGGTGATCGGCTGCGACGGTGGAGGGGGAAACACGCCCGGTGGCTTCCATGAGAGCCACTGTAGCCCGGCCGGCAGCGGGTTTTCCGGGGTCGACCGGGTAGGATGAGCCGGTGGGATGTCCGTCCTGGAACCCCAAGACGTCTTTGAGCTTCAGGACAGTCCCACCGGAAATGTGCGTGCACGTAGCGGACCCCGCCCTCCTCGGCGCGGTTCCCCTTTCGACAGTCACTCGTGCGCGCGTGAACGCAAGCAACGAGGAATGACAACGGAAGGCCAAGCGCCGACTCATGACCCAACTTGAAGCCCACACCCCCATCAGCTTCGCCGATCTCGGCGTCCGCGAGGAGATCGTCCGCGCGCTCGCCGAGGACGGCATCGAAAATGCCTTCGCGATCCAGGAGCTGACCCTGCCGCTGGCCCTGGCCGGCGAAGACCTCATCGGCCAGGCCCGCACCGGCATGGGCAAGACCTTCGCCTTCGGCGTGCCACTGCTGCACCGCATCACCACCGGCGCCTCGGCCGACCGGCCGCTGAACGGAACACCGCGCGCGCTCGTGGTGGTGCCGACCCGCGAGCTGTGTCTGCAGGTGCACGGTGACCTGTCCGGCGCGGCGAAATACCTTGCGGCCACTGACGGCAGCTCCCCGGGACGCCCGCTCTCGGTGGTCTCGATCTACGGCGGACGCCCCTACGAGCCGCAGATTGCATCGCTGCAGGCCGGCGCCGACGTCATCGTCGGCACCCCGGGCCGGCTCCTCGACCTCGCCCAGCAGGGTCACCTGCAACTCGGCGGGGTGGCGGTGCTGGTGCTCGACGAGGCCGACGAGATGCTGGATCTGGGCTTCCTGCCCGATATCGAGCGCATTCTGCGGCTGACCCCCGACGGACGGCAGACCATGCTGTTCTCGGCGACCATGCCCGGCCCGATCATCACGCTGGCGCGGACCTTCATGACCCAGCCCACCCATATTCGCGCCGAGGGCGTGCAGGGTTCGGCCACCCACGACACCACCGAGCAGTTCGTCTACCGGGCACACGCGCTGGACAAGGTGGAGATGGTGGCGCGCATCCTGCAGGCCGAGGGCCGCGGCGCGACGATGATCTTCACCCGCACCAAGCGCACCGCGCAGAAGGTCGCCGACGAGCTCGGCGAGCGCGGCTTCAAGGTCGGCGCCGTGCACGGCGACCTCGGCCAGATCGCCCGGGAGAAGGCGCTCAAGGCATTTCGCTCCGGTGAGGTCGACGTGCTGGTGGCCACCGACGTCGCCGCCCGCGGTATCGACATCGACGACATCACCCACGTCATCAACTATCAGATCCCCGAGGACGAGCAGGCCTACGTGCACCGGATCGGTCGCACCGGCCGGGCCGGCAAGACCGGGATCGCGATCACCCTGGTGGACTGGGATGAGCTGGGCCGCTGGGCGATGATCAACACCGCGCTCAGTCTGGACTGCGCCGATCCGGCCGAGACCTACTCCAACTCGCCGCACTTCTACGAAGAACTCGGCATCCCCGCCGAAGCCGGTGGCAGCGTGGGTTCGGCGCGTAAACCCAAGCAGGACAGGGTTTCCCGGGAGCGCTCCGCCGATTCGGCACCGGCACGACCGGCGCGCACCCGCGAGCGCACCCGCACCCGCGGCGGCAATGCGGGCAGCGGACACCTCGAGAAGACCGACGGCGCGGCAGCGAACGCGAACGCCGACGGGTCCGCGCCCGCCGGCGAGGGATCAGCAGCCGGACGCCGTCGCCGTCGTCGCCGCCCGCGCAACGCGGCCGGTGCCGCCACGACCGCGAACTAAGCACCGCTGGACTTGATCAGACCAGAGCGCCGCACCAGGGGCGATCTCATCGCCGCGGCGGCGATAGTCGCCGTGGTCGCCGTCGTGATCGCGACCTTCTGGTGGCACAGCACCGCACGCGCCACCATCAGCCGGCCGGCCACCTCGCCGCAGCCAGATTCGGTCGCCCCCGAATCGGTTCCGCAGACATTCACCCAGCAGTGGACTGCGCTGAGTCCCAAGACCTTCGGGCCGGTGGTGGTCAGCGGCACCGTGGTGACCGGTGACGGACACAACGTCGAAGGCCGCGACCCCAAGACCGGCGAGGCGCGCTGGCTCTACGCCCGCGACACCGACCTGTGCGCGGTGACCTACGTCTACGACCTCGCAGTCGCGGTCTACCCGGACAAGCGCGGCTGCGGCCAGGTCAGCGGGATCAGGGCCGCCACCGGCCAGCGCGGCCCGACCCGCACCAGCTACGCCGACAACCAGGTGGTGGTCCGCTCCGGCGGCGACGCGGTGCTGTCCTACGGGGCGACCCGCCTGGAGGTGTGGCGCACCGACCTGGTGCGGATGCTGTCCTACGGCGAGATCGACGCCCGGGTCAAACCGGTCAACCAGGGCGTGGGAACCGGCTGCGCACTGATGTCGGCGGCCGCCGGCGACGCCTCGGCTGCGGTGCTGGAGGTCTGCGACGGCGACAAGGATCTGCGCCTGACCCTGCTCAAGCCGGCCAAGGAGGAGGACGAGCCGGACAAGAAGAACGTGCCGCTGCCCGGCCTGGCCCCCGACTCCGACGCCCGGGTGCTCGCCGTCGCCGGCACCACCGCCGCGGTATACCTACCGACGCCGCGCCCGGAGGTCGTGGTCTACGACGAGACCGGTTCCAAGATCTCCAGCACCGCGCTGAGCACCCCGCCGGCGCCGGCCGCGGCGACCCCGGCGGTGACCCGCGCCGGGAACCTGATCACCTGGTGGACCGGTTCGGCGGTGATGGTCTTCGACGACAAGCTGGGCTACCGCTACACCATCGACGGAACCGGCCCGCGCAGCGCCGTGGGCCCGGCCACGATGATGGCCGGCAAGCTGCTGGTCCCGGTGACCGCCGGCCTGGCCGTCTACGACGCGGCCGACGGCGGCGAGGAGCGGCTGATCGAATTGACCCATCCGAGCGGCACCGGGCCGGTGCTGCCGGCGGTGGTCGGGCCGATGGTGATCGAGCAGCGCGGTCCGGCGATGGCCGGGTTCGGCTAGACCTCGGGGCTGTACGTCGGCAGCTTCTTGCCCGACTTCCAGTGCTTGAGCAGCGCCTGGGCCAGTTCGCGATAGGCGTTGGCGCCCTTGTTCTTCCGGCCGGCCAGCACCGAGGAGCCCGACGCGCTGGCCTCGGCGAAGCGCACCGTGCGCGGGATCGGCGGCGCGAGCACCGGAAGGTCGTAGCGGTCGGCGACGTCGAAGAGGACATCGCGGCTATGCGTGGTGCGCGGGTCATACAGGGTGGGCAGCGCGCCGAGCAGGGTCAGCCCCGGGTTGGTGATCTGCTGGACATCGGTGATCGTGCGCAGGAACTGCCCCACCCCGCGGTGCGCGAGGGTCTCGCACTGCAACGGCACGATCACCTCGTCAGCGGCGGTGAGTCCATTCAGCGTCAGCACGCCCAGCGACGGCGGGCAGTCGATGATCACGATGTCGAAGTGGTCGGGACCCACCTTCGCCAACGCCCGCTTGAGGGCGTACTCCCGACCGGCCCGCATCAGCAGCATGGCCTCCGCACCGGCGAGGTCGATGTTGGCCGGGAGCAGGGTCATGCCCTCCGGGGTGGACACCATGGCGGCGTCGGGTTCGACATCGCCGAGCAGCACCTCGTGCACCGAGACCGGCAGCTTGTCCGGATCGGTGCCCAACGAGAAGGTCAGGCAGCCCTGCGGGTCGAGATCGACCAGCAGCACGCGCTTGCCCGCGGCGACAAAGGCGGCACCCAGCGACGCCACCGTGGTGGTCTTGGCGACCCCGCCCTTCTGGTTGGCCACCGCAAGGACACGCATCACAGCGACAATCCTTCCAGGTTTAGGCACAATCTGTTGCGTGAGTGTCGGGACGCATCGGTTGATCCTTTTCCGGCACGGCGAAACCGAGTGGTCCCGCGACCGCAAGCACACCAGCACCACCGACCTCGACCTCACCGAGGTGGGTCGCGAGCAGGCCCGACTGGCCGCCAACACCTTGGCCGGCCTCGGTCTGGACAACCCGCTGGTGCTCAGCAGCCCGCGGCGGCGGGCGCTGGTCACCGCGGAACTGGCGGGTCTGGCCGTCGATGAGGTCTTGCCGCTGCTGGCCGAGTGGGACTACGGCGACTACGAGGGCATGACCACCCACGACATCCGGACCACGACGCCGGGCTGGTTGCTGTGGACCTACGGCTGTCCGGGCGGGGAAAGCGTCGACCAGGTCAGCATGCGCGCCGACCAGGCGGTCGCCTACGCGCTGGACCACATGGCCGACCGCGACGTGGTGTTCGTCAGCCACGGCCACTTCTCCCGGTCGGTGCTGACCCGGTGGGTGGAGCAACCGCTGCGCGAGGGTGCCCGGTACGGGTTCGGCACCGCGTCGGTGGCGATCTGCGGCTTCGAGTACGGCCTGCGCCAGTTGGCCGGACTGGGCATCACCAGCCACCGCGTCCCGCCGCTGTGAGCGAACCCCCGTCCTTCGTACTCAGCGGACCGGGCGGCACCATCGTCGGCACCGGGATCCGGACGGGGTACGACGATGTCGCCGCCGCGGCGGCCGCGCTGCGATCCGGCGCCGCCGAAATCATCGCCGGCGCACTGCCTTTCGACGTCCGGGGCCCCGCCGCGCTGCTGGAACCCGACACCGTCTCCGCCACGCTCCCGCCGGCGCCAGCGGCCTCACTGCCTGCGGTCCGGATCAGTCAGATGCTGCCCGACCCGCAGGTACACCGGGCCCGCGTGCAGGCCGCTGTCGAGCAGTTGCGGGATCCGGAAAACCCTTTGCAGAAGGTCGTTCTGGCGCGGGCGCTGCGGCTGGCCGCCGACGGCCCGATGGATCCGCTGGCGATCCTGCACCGGCTGATCGAGGCCGACCCGCAGGCGACCGCCTACCTCGCCGACCTCTCCCCGGCCGGGCGCGCGTTCGCCGGACGCGTCCTGGTGGGCGCCAGTCCCGAACTGCTGGTCGCCCGCTTCGGCGATCAGGTGACCTGCCAGCCGTTCGCCGGATCGGCCCCGCGGTTCGCCGACCGGGACGCCGACGCCGCCAGTGGTGCGGCGCTGGCGGCCTCCGGCAAGAACCGCCATGAGCACCAACTCGTGGTCGACACTATGCGGGCCTGCCTGGAGCCGTTGTGCAGCAGCCTGACGGTGGCCCCCGAGCCCACCCTGAGCGGCACCGCGGCGCTGTGGCATCTGAACACACCCATCCACGGCACACTGCGCGACACCTCAACCACTGCATTGGATCTCGCGTTGGCCCTGCACCCCACCCCGGCCGTCGGCGGGGTGCCGACAGCGGCGGCGGTCGAGTTGATCGCCGAACTCGAGGGCGACCGTGGCTTCTATGCCGGGGCACTCGGGTGGTGCGACCGACGCGGCGACGGCCGGTGGATGGTGGCGATCCGCGGCGCGGTGCTCGCCGCTGATCGCCGCACGGCACTAGCCCAGGCCGGCGGCGGTATCGTCGCGCAGTCCGATCCCGATGACGAACTCGGCGAGACCACCACGAAGTTCCGCACCATCCTGGCAGCGTTGGGAGTACCGCAGTGACAACCGGGACCACCGGGCCCGCTGGGACCGGCACCCTGATCCGTTCCGCCCGGCCCGGCGACGAAGCTGCGATCGTCGCGATGATCCGCGGACTGGCCGAGTTCGAAGACGCAGCTGATCAGTGCACCGTGACCGAAAGCCAGATCACCGCAGCGCTTTTCGGCCCGCTGCCGTCCGCGTCCTGCCATCTTGTCGAGGTCGACGGCGAACCGGCGGCCGTGGCGGTGTGGTTCCGGAACTTCTCCACCTGGGACGGTGCGGCTGGAATCTACCTGGAGGACCTCTTCGTCCGGGAGCCGTACCGCCGCCGCGGACTGGCCCGCGCGCTGCTGGCCGCCCTGGCCCGAGTGTGCGTCGAGAACGGCTACAGCCGGTTGAGTTGGGCTGTACTGGACTGGAATTCGAGCGCGATCGCCCTCTACGACTCGGTCGGCGGTAAAGCGCTGCCGGAGTGGATCACTTACCGGGTCAGCGGAGAAGATCTGTCGGGGCTGGCGCAGTTATGAAGCGGCTCAACGTCGTTCGTCGGTCAGCCAGCGCAGGGCGGCGGGGCTGAACAGCAGGCCCACCACCGCGATCGCGATCAGCGCCACTGCGACCGCATAGGCCCAGCGGTGCGAGCCGACCCCGGCGTACCAGCTGACCCCCAGCAGCAGTAACTGGGCGTACACCGCGATGCCGCGACCCCAGCGCCGCCCGGTCCACAGCGCCCACCCGGCGGCCAGCAGGGCACCGCCGATCACCGCGAACCAGGCGGCGTTGCCGAATCCGTCGACGATGCGCCGATCGGCTCCGCTCACACCCCGGATCAGGAACACCGCGGCGGCGATCGCCCCGGCAGCGCCCTGCAGACCCACCAGGACGGCGGCCGCCCGAACCGGCTTGGGGGACGTACCTCTCACAGCCCAACAGCCTAGGGCCCCGGATAGGCGCCCCGGATAGGCTCAGTCCCCGTGCGCGCCGTGCTGATCGTGAACCCGAACGCGACCTCGACCACTCCGGCCGGCCGCGACCTGGTGGCGCACGCCCTGGAGAGCCGGGTGGAGTTGGCCGTCGCACACACCAACCACCGCGGCCACGCCATCGAGATCGCCGAGACGGCCAGGCGCGAGGGGATCGACGTGATCATCGTGCACGGGGGCGACGGCACCGTGAATGAGGTCGTCAACGGCCTGCTGGGCCCGCCCGGCCCGGACCGGCCGGCACCCGAGTCGCTGCCCGCCGTCGCGGTGGTGCCGGGCGGGTCGGCCAACGTGTTCGCCCGCGCCCTGGGCATCAGCGCCGACCCGATCGAGGCCACCAACCAACTCA
>CAMCWJ010000020.1 GCA_945882475.1 Bifidobacterium breve | reverse complement strand
GTGCACCTCGACGGCTCGGGCGAGCCGCCCGTCACCGGGGATCCGTTGCTGGCCGAAGGCCGGGTGGTCGGCCGGCTCGGGACCGTGGTCGAGCACGTCGACGAGGGACCGATCGCGCTGGCGTTGGTCAAACGCGGCATCCCCGCGGATACACCGTTGACCACCGGCGGCGAGCATTCGGTCGCCGCCCGGATCGATCCGGAATCACTGCCGCCGGCCGAGGTGACCGGGGCCGGTCGGCTCGCGGTGGACCGACTGCGCGGCGGCGACGGCTGAAGGTTGCGCGCCGGGCGAACGGGGGTGCCCACACTTGTGGGCGCGGCACGGTAAAGTGTGGGCAGGACGAATACGACACTGATCGGAGCCGCCTGGTTTCAGGCCGCTCCGTTATAGCGCGAGGGGGTTCCCCCATGGGCCGCGGCCGGGCTAAGGCAAAGCAGACCAAGGTTGCCCGAGATCTGAAATACAGCTCTCCGCAAACCGACTTTGAGCGGCTTCAAAAGGAGCTCGCGGGGTCCGACGGGGCCCCGGCGGCGCCGTCGTCCAACGGTTTCGACCACTCCTCTGACGACGAGGACGACTGGCGGCCCTGACCGTCGAGATCCTCGGTACCTCAGAACCGCGGGTGCCGGCCCACCACTGTTGATCGGGGGCCGTCTTTGCCCTTGGTCACGGTTCCGAGCGTCCAACAGTTCAGGTGGCGTGCGGTCAGGATCGCCAGGGCCCGGTCGGTGTCCTCTGGAGCGACCACGGCGACCATGCCGACGCCCATGTTGAAGGTCTTCTCCATTTCCGCGGTTTCGACGCGACCACGCTGGGCGATCAGCCCGAAGATCGGGGCCGGAGTCCAGGTTCCGCGATCGATCTCGGCCACCAGTCCGTGCGGGATGACCCGCTCGAGATTGCCCGCCAACCCGCCACCGGTGACGTGGCAGAAGGTTCGAACCCGGGTTTCCGACGCCAACGCCAGGCAGTCCTTGGCATAGATCCGGGTGGGTTCGAGCAACTCCTCACCCAGGGTGCGTCCGAACTCCTCGACGTGGCCGGCCAGATTCATCCGGTCGATCTCCAGCAGCACCTTGCGGGCTAGTGAATAGCCGTTGGAGTGCAGGCCGGAGGAGCCCATCGCGATCAGCACATCGCCGGGTCGCACCCGGTCGGGCCCCAGGACATCGTCGGCCTCGACGACGCCGACTCCGGTGGCCGAGATGTCGTAGTGGTCGGAGTCCATCAAGCCGGGATGCTCGGCCGTCTCGCCACCGAGCAGCGCGCAACCGGCGATCACACACCCCTCGGCGATACCGGCGACGATGGCGCTGACCCGCTCTGGAACGGTGCGACCGACGGCGATGTAGTCCTGCAGGAACAGCGGTTCGGCCCCGCACACCACCAGGTCGTCGACCACCATCGCAACCAGATCCAGCCCGACGGTGTCGTGTTTGTCCATCGCCTGCGCGACAGCCAGTTTGGTGCCCACGCCGTCGGTGGAGGCGGCCAGCACCGGTTCCCGGTAGCCGCCGCGCAACGCAAACAGTCCGGCGAACCCGCCCAGCCCGCCGAGTACCTCCGGCCGGGTGGCCCGAGCGGCCAGCGGTTTGAACAACTCGACCGCCCGGTCACCGGCCTCGATGTCCACCCCCGCCGACGCGTAGGAGATGCGGCCGTCTTCGTCGCTCATCGGGGGTAAGGCTACCGGCCGCTGTCCGCCGCCGCTCACCCGTTACGGATCTCATTGTGACGGCTCGGTAGGCACCGCTGCGACGAGTCGACGGTCTGTGACACCCTGACAGCCATGAGAGCGCTGCAACACCGGGTGTATCGGAGGCGGGTGTGACCGCACAGCTGCGGTGCCTGGTGACCGGTGCCACCGGCTACGTGGGTGGACGTCTGGTGCCACGGCTTCTGGAGAGTGGGTTCGCGGTGCGGGCACTGGCCCGCAACCCCGCCAAACTTGCCGGTGTGCCGTGGCGGGACCGCATCGAGGTGAGCCGCGGCGATCTCGGCGATGCGTCCTCACTGGTCTCCGCATTCGCCGACATCGATGTCGTCTACTACCTCGTGCACTCGATGGGCTTTTCCAAGGACTTCGCCGCCGAGGAGCGTCGCGCCGCACAGAACGTCGTTGCCGCCGCGCGGGCGGCCGGGGTGCGCCGCATCGTGTACCTGGGCGGTCTGCACCCTGAAGGTGCTTCTCTTTCAACACATCTCGCATCGCGCACCACGGTGGGCGAGATCCTGATCGCCTCCGGTATCGAGACGATCGCCCTGCAGGCCGGGGTGGTCGTCGGGTCGGGCTCGGCGTCGTTCGAGATGATCCGCCACCTCACCGACCGGCTGCCGGTGATGACGACACCGAAGTGGGTGCGTAACAAGATCCAGCCGATCGCGATTCGCGACGTCCTGCATTATCTGGTGGCCGCAGCCACCTGCCCGGTGCCGAAGTCACGGTCCTGGGACATCGGCGGCCCGGACGTTCTCGAGTACGGCGAGATGATGCAGGTCTACGCCGAGTGCGCGGGACTGCCCCGCCGGCACATGCTGGTGTTGCCGGTGCTGACCCCGCGACTGGCCTCGCTATGGGTGGGGCTGGTGACGCCGATTCCGTCGGGCCTGGCCCGCCCCCTGGTGGAATCCCTGCACTGTGACGCGGTGATGGACAACCACGACATCGACACGATCATCGACCCACCGGAGGGCGGGCTGACGTCCTACCGCCGGTCAGTGTCACTGGCATTGGCCCGGATCGGCCGGGGCGAGGTGGAGACCACCTGGAACACCGGCACCGCCGCACAGTTGCCGACCGACCCGGAGTGGGCCGGTGAGGTCATCTACACCGACACCCGATCCCGGCACTCATCGGTGAGCGCGGAACAGATCTGGAAGGCCGTCGAACGCAGTACGCCGCGGCGGTGGCGGGTTGAGGAGTGCGAGCCCGGTCGGCTGCTCAAGCTACGCGCCGAGCGCCGCGGGCCGGGCGAACGCTGGCTGGAGATGCGCGTCACTCCCGAGGGCAGCGGCAGCCGCTACGAACAGCGGGTCGTCTTCTATCCGCGCGGGCTGCTGGGTCGGGTGTACTGGTTCGCCGGTCGACCGATTCAGGCGGTTCGGCTGGACCGGCGGGTGCGCCAGGTCACCTCTGCGGGGGCCTGACCGCCGGTCTCGGTTGTGCCAGAACGTTTTTCGCGAAAGCTGACTCTCGAATTAGTGCGGTTACCGAGGGTCAGGGCCGGCTGAGAGCCGAAACATTGTCGTTGTCGGCCTGCACCGCGGCGAGCATGTTCTCCACGACGTTCTTGCCGAGTGCGGTCGCGTTGGGCAGCGGGATCGGGTAGTTACCGTCGAAGCAGGCGCAGCACAGCCGACTGGCGGGTTGCTCGGTGGCCGCGACCATCGCCTGCTGGGAGATGTAGTTCAGGGAGTCGGCGCCGATTGCCTGGCGCACCGCCTCGAGCATCTCACCGTCGTCGGTCTGGGTACCCGGTGCGTTGGCGATCAACTCGGCAGGGGTGGCGAAGTCGATGCCGTAGAAACACGGCCACTTGACCGGCGGCGAGGCGATTCGCACGTGCACCTCCACCGCCCCGGCCTCGCGCAGCATCCGGATCAGGGCACGCTGGGTGTTGCCACGCACGATCGAATCGTCCACCACGATCAACCGCTTGCCGCGGATCACCTCTTTGAGCGGGTTGAGTTTGAGTCGGATACCGAGTTGGCGGATGGTCTGCGACGGCTGGATGAAAGTCCGCCCGACGTAGGCGTTCTTCATCAGGCCCTGCCCGAAGGGGATGCCCGACTCCTGGGCGTAGCCCACTGCGGCCGGCGTGCCGGACTCCGGGACGCCGATCACCAGGTCCGCGTCGACGGGCTTCTCGCGGGCCAGTCGGCGGCCGATGTCGACCCGGGTGCCGTGGACCGACCGGCCGGCCAGCACGCTGTCCGGACGGGCGAGATAGACGTACTCGAACACACACGCTTTCGGGGTGGGCGGCGCGAACCGGGTGGAGCGCACCCCGTCGGCATCGATGGCCAGCAGTTCCCCGGGTTCGATGTCCCGCACAAACGCGGCGCCGACGATGTCCAGAGCCGCGGTCTCCGAGGCCACCACCCAGCCCCGGTCCAGTCGGCCGAGCGACAGCGGCCGCACCCCGTACGGATCGCGCGCGGCGTACAGGGTCGTCTCGTCCATGAAAACCAGGCAGAACGCGCCGCGCACGGTCGGCAGCAGTTCCAGGGCGGCCTGCTCGATACTGGAGTCCGCGGCGCCGCCTGCCAGCAGCGCGCCGAGGATGTCGGAGTCGGTGGTCGCCGCTCCGGGCGCGTTGTGGTTGATCAACCCGGCGCTGCGGGCACGGTCGGCGAGCTCTGTGGTGTTGACCAGATTCCCGTTGTGCCCCAACGCAACTCCGGTGCCGGCCGCGGTGTTGCGGAACACCGGCTGGGCGTTCTCCCAGGTGGTGGAACCGGTGGTCGAGTAGCGACAGTGCCCGATGGCGACGTGGCCGGGCATGGCGGCCAGAGTCTGCTCCTCGAACACCTGGCTGACCAGGCCCAAATCCTTGAATACCAAGACCTGCGAACCATCGCCCACGGCGATGCCGGCCGCTTCCTGGCCGCGATGCTGCAGGGCGTAGAGGCCGTAATAGGTGATCTTGGCGACTTCCTCACCGGGGGCCCAGACGCCGAAGACGCCGCATTCTTCCCGGGGTGGGTCTTCCAGTTGGCCGGTCACGGTATGGCTGCTCCCTGGCGGGTCGGTGGCAGCCTCAGTCTACGGTTCGCCGGTCCGAAATCGGCAATCGAATGCCGCCGTGTCAGGCGGGTTCGCCGCTCTGCGGACTGACCAGCGGAAACCACCGGGCGATCTCGCCCGCACGGGCCCCCGAAAGCCGCAGCCGACCATCGGCCAGGGCTGCATCGAAGTCCGTCAGTCCGGCGGACAGCAGCAACCAGGTTCGGGGATCGGTCTCGACCACGTTGGCGGGGGTTCCGCGGGTGTGGCGCGGACCCGAAACACATTGCACCGCAACGAACGGCGGAATCCGGACCTCCACACTGGCACCGGGCGACAGGGCAGCCAGGGCTCGGGCGGTGAGTCGGACCGCGGCGGCAATATCGGCCCGATCGGGTTCGGGCTCGTGGTCGTCGCTGAGCCAGCCCTCCAGTTTGACCACAGCGGCGCGGGTTGCCTGGGGGTCGACGCTGTGGCGCTTGGCAGTCATCCAAAGAGCCCGGGCAGCACTCCCTCGGACGTGCTGCGCAATTCCTCCAGCGAGATCGTGAACAGCCCCTGTACCTCGACGCGGTCCGATCCGTCGTCCGAGACCCCGATGCGGGTGGCCGGGAGTCCGCGCGCTTCGCACATGGCCCGGAACCGGCTCTCCTCGGTGCGCGGCACCGCCACCAGAACACGACCGGCGGACTCGGAGAACAACAACACGAACGCCTCAGCGACGGAGTCGCAACCGCTGGGAAGCACCAAGCGGCAACCGGTTTCGCCGGCCAGTGCCGACTCGATCACCGCTTGGATGAGCCCGCCTTCGCTGAGGTCATGGGCGGCCGAGACCAACCCGTCGCGGGACGCGGCGGTGAGCACGTCGGCAAGGAGCTTCTCCCGGGCCAGGTCCACCTTCGGCGGTACGCCGCCGAGGTGATCGGCGGTGACCTGCGCCCAAATCGAGCCGTCGAACTCGTCGCGGGTGTCACCGAGCAGGAACAACGTCTCACCGGGTTCGTCGCCGAAGCCGGTGGGCAACCGGCGCCGGACATCATCGAGCACCCCGAGGACTCCGACGACCGGAGTCGGCAGGATCGCGGTGGCACCCGTCTGGTTGTAGAAGCTGACGTTGCCGCCGGTCACCGGAATACCAAGGACGGCACATCCGTCGGCCAGGCCCCGGACGGCCTGGGCGAACTGCCACATGACGCCGGGATCCTCCGGGGAGCCAAAGTTCAGGCAGTTGGTCACCGCGATCGGGGTGGCTCCGGTGACGGCGACGTTGCGGTAGGCCTCGGCCAGCGCCAGCTGCGCTCCGGTGTAGGGATCGAGTTGGGTGTAGCGGCCTGATGCGTCGGTCGAGACCGCGATCCCGCGTCCGGTGGCCTCGTCGATACGCAGCACACCGCCGTCGGCATGCTCGGCCAGCACGGTGTTGCCACGGACGTAGCGGTCGTACTGCTGCGTGATGAAGGCCCGGCTGCACAGGTGCGGGCTACCCAGCAGCGCGAGCACAGTCGCACGCAGGTCCTCGGCGGTCTCCGGGCGGGCAAGTTTCGCGGAGGTGTCGGCAACCAGCGCATCCTGGTTGTCCGGGCGGGCCATCGGTCGCTGGTAGACCGGGCCCTCGTGGGCGACGGTCCGCGGCGGCACATCCACCACGGTCTGGCCACCCCAGGTGATCTGCAACCGGTCGCCCTCGGTGACCTCGCCGATCACCGTCGCCAGGACGTCCCATTTGCGGCACACCGCCATGAACTTCTCGACGTTCTCCGGGGCCACCACGGCGCACATGCGCTCCTGGGACTCACTGGAGAGCACCTCGGCCGGGGTCATGTTCTCCGCGCGCAGCGGGACCCGGTCGAGCTCAATGGCCATTCCACCGTCCCCCGCCGACGCGAGTTCGGAAGTGGCACAGGATAATCCGGCGCCGCCGAGATCCTGGATTCCGATCACCAGCCCGGCGGCGTACAACTCCAGGCAGCATTCGATGAGGACCTTCTCCATGAACGGGTCGCCCACCTGGACACTCGGCAGCTTTTTGCGGCCAGCACCGGATTCGTCACCGGAGAAGGTGTCACTGGCCAGCACCGACACCCCGCCGATGCCGTCGAGGCCGGTGCGGGCGCCGAACAGGATGATCTTGTTGCCCGCGCCGGAGGCGAATGCCAGGTGCAGGTCCTCAGTGCGCAGCACACCGACGCACATCGCGTTCACCAATGGGTTGCCGGCATAGGACGCATCGAACACGGTCTCGCCGCCGATGTTGGGTAGGCCAAGGGAATTGCCGTAGCCGCCGATGCCGCGCACCACCCCGTCGAGCACCCGGCGGGTGTCCGGGGCGTCGGCGGCGCCGAACCGCAACTGGTCCATCACCGCGACCGGCCGGGCTCCCATCGCCATGATGTCGCGCACGATGCCCCCCACCCCGGTGGCCGCACCCTGATAGGGCTCGACGTAGGACGGATGGTTGTGGGATTCCACCTTGAAGGTCACCGCCCAGCCGTCACCGATGTCGACAACCCCGGCGTTCTCGCCGATGCCGGCAAGCATTCCGGCCCGCATCTCATCGGTGGTGGTCTCACCGAAGTAGCGCAGGTGCACCTTCGAGGACTTGTAGGAGCAGTGCTCGCTCCACATCACTGAGTACATGGCTAACTCGGCGTCGGTGGGCCGGCGGCCGAGGATCTCCCGGATGCGCTGATACTCGTCGTCCTTGAGGCCGAGTTCCCGGTAGGGCTGCGGCTGGTCGGGGGTGGCCGCTGCGTGCTCGACGGTGTCCGTCACGTCAGCCCATCACCGGCGCAACGCAGAACACATTGCCGTCGGGGTCCTTCAGTACCACCCAGCCGTAGTCACCGAACGAATGGCGTCCGTCCTCGGCGGCACCGAGCTCGACCAGGCGGGCGATCTCAGCCTCCACATCGGCGGTGGTGAAGTCGAGGTGGATGCGGGCCTTGCCTGGAGTCGGGTCATCGACCCGCTGGAAGCCCAGCCGCGGACCCGCCGCACACGCCACCATCAGGAATTCGCCCGGCACTACCGGGACCACCGTGCCGCCGAGCGCGGTGGACCACCAGTCGGCCAGCCGGTCCGGTTCGGTGCAGTCGAACGTCACCATTTCCACCGTCAGATTCGCGGAGCCCGCCATGGGCCAACACTAACTCACCTCCGGTGACAGAAAGGCCGCCAGCGCGGCAGCATAAGCGCCGATATCAGCGGCGCCCATCAGCTCCCGCGCCGAGTGCATGGCCAGTTGCGGGGCCCCGACGTCGACGGTCGGAATACCGGTTCGGGCGGCCGTCATCGGCCCGATGGTCGATCCGCAGGGTAGGTCGGCGCGGTGCTCGTAGCGCTGCAGCGGTACGCCGGCTTGCCGGCACGCCAATTCAAAGGCCGCGGCGGTGCGGCCGTCGGTGGCGTAGCGCAGGTTGGGCTGGACCTTGAGCACCGGTCCGCCGTTGACGGCGATCAGGTGGCCGGGTTCGTGGCGCTCCGGGTAGTTCGGGTGGGTCGCGTGCGCCATATCGGCCGAGGCCAGCATCGAGGCGGTCGTCAGCCGCAGGAAGTCCTCCCGGTCGCCGCCGGCGGCCAGCGCAATGCGCTCCAGTGTGGTGCGCAGCAGATCCGACTGCGCGCCGTGATCGGAGACCGAGCCCACCTCCTCGTGGTCGAACAGTGCCAACACCGGCAGGCATTCATCCGACTCGGCGGCCAACAACGCCTCCAGTCCCGCGTAGCAACTGGCCTGGTTGTCCAGCCGCGGCGCGCTGATGAGATCCCTGTCGACCCCGATCACCCTCGACGGGGTCAGGTCATGGGTCATCAAGTCTGCTGAGAGCAGGTCGGCGGGCGCCACCCCGGCCCAATCGGCGACGTAGTAGTGGAATGGCCGGGCCGGGCCCTCCGCGCCGAATACTGCGTCGAGGTGGCGCTGCGGGTTGAGGCTGACCGAATTGCGGTCCTCAGCCAGGTGGATGGCCAGTTGCGGCACCCGCAACAGCGGTTCATCGAAGCGCACCAGGCGGTGCTCGAGCTCATTGTCCTTGGTGCGCAGCGTGATCCGCCCACTGAGACCGAGGTCGCGATCGAGCCAGGAGTTCAGCCAAGCCCCGCCGTAGGGTTGCAATCGCACTAGTCGCCACATGGTTTCCGTGCGATCCGGATGCTGCTTGACGCGCAGGTTGGGACTGTCGGTATGGGCGCCCACGATGCGGAATGGCTGTTGCCGGCCTGACGCCGTCCAGGCGACCACCGATCCGGACCGGATCGTGAAGAATCGGCCGGCGGCAGCCTCATCCCACCGGTCGGTCTCGGCGAGTTCGGTGTAACCGGCGGCGCGCAGCCGTTCGGCCACCGTGGCGCAAACATGGAACGGCGACGGCGAGGCGTCGATGAACTCACACAGCCCGCTCGCGGTCGCCCCGGTCATTGCTCAGGCTGCCAGCACTGCGTCGAGTGCCGAGTAGAACATCCCGAGCCCATCGTCGGACGGTCCGGTCAGCGCCTCGGTGGCGTGCTCCGGGTGCGGCATCAGGCCCACCACTCGGCCGTCGGCCGAACTGACCCCGGCGATCCCGCGCATCGAGCCATTCGGGTTGTCGGCGTAGCGGAACACCACCCTGCCTTCGGCTTCAAGTTCATCGAGCACGGATTCGCTTGCCACATAACGGCCTTCGCCGGATTTCAGCGGCACCAGCAGTTCGGCACCCAGTTCGTAGCGCGATGTCCACGCCGTAGTGGTAGACGCCACCTGCAGCCACACGTCGCGGCAGATGAAGTGCAGACCCGCGTTGCGGGTCAATGCCCCGGGCAGTAGACCCGCCTCGCACAGCACCTGGAAACCATTGCAGATTCCCAATACCGGCATACCGTGACCGGCCGCGGCCACCACCTCACCCATCACCGGGGCGAACTTGGCGATGGCACCGCAGCGCAGGTAGTCGCCGTAGGAGAAGCCGCCGGGAACCACGACGGCATCGACGCCCTTGAGGTCGGCGTCGGCGTGCCAGAGACTCACCGCCTCGGCGCCGGACCGCCGCACCGCGCGGGCGGCGTCAACGTCATCGAGGGTGCCCGGAAAGGTGATGACCCCGACGCGGGCGCTCACGACTGCTCCCTGCTGACCGACCAGTCCTCGATCACGGTGTTGGCCAGCAGCGACTCGGCGATCTCCGCCAGTTGGTCGTCGGTCACCGAATCGTCGACCTCGAGTTCGAATCGCTTGCCCTGCCGGACTTCCGAGACTCCTCCATGTCCGAGCCGGCCTAGCGCACCGACGATGGCCTGGCCCTGCGGGTCGAGGATCTCGGCCTTGGGCATCACATGGACAACTACCCGGGCCACTCGAACTCCTCTGCGGTCGGCGGATCGTTCGAGTCAACTCTACAAGCGGCAGCTGCGGTCCGGCGTCACGGGCACGAGCCGATATAGGCGGTGCACAGCGGCGCCCCGAGTGCCTCGAGCACGGTGGCGTCGTCGAGTGTCGGCCAGGGTGTCAGCGGGGGCGAGGTGGACCACAGCGCCAATTCGGTGATGGTGCTGTTGGACGGGTTGGCCACCAGGTACTGATGCAGGATCGTCGGGCCGCTGATCACCGCCACAAACCGGTCGGGCTCCTCGAGGGTCAGCGACGGGGAGGCGGCGGGATTGGTGCGCTGGCAGGAACGCAACGCCGACAGAGCTGCGGCGAGGCTGTCCTGAACCAGTTGCGCGCCGCGCCAGGTCTCCCCCCGCCAGTGCAGTACCTGCGCCTGCAGCTGCCACTGGCCCGGCCCGGTGGACACCGCGGCGCGTTCGGCTATGGCGTAGCCGCGCGGGTCGGACAGCACCGGCGGACTGGCACACAGGTCCTCGAATGCGAACCTCGGCGCTGTGGCGGCCACCGCCAATTCGGCCAGCGGCGGCCAGCCGTATCGGGTGTTCAACGGAATCGCCGCCGCCCCAACCCATGCCGAGTCGGGAATGCTGTCACAAGCCGGCGGGCAGTTGTAGGGTTCGGCGGCAGCCGGGGGCGTCGCAGCGACGCCGACGGCCACCAGCACAGTCCCGAGGACCACCCGCATTGCGCGCCTTCCGTAGAGCGCACAATCGTAAGCATGGAGCTGACGCATTTCGGGCATTCGTGCCTGCACGCCGAGTTCGGTGCCACCACGCTGCTGTTCGATCCGGGAACGTTCTCGCATGGCTTCGAGGGCATCACCGGACTGTCGGCGATCCTGATCACCCACCAGCACCCCGACCACGCCGACCCGAACCGGCTGCCGGCACTGGTGGCGGCCAATCCCGGCGCGGCGTTGTACGCCGACCCGCAGACCGCGGCGCAACTCGGCGGAGACTGGCGCGCCGTGCAGGTAGGCGACGTTGTGGAAGTGGATGGCTTGACCATCCGCGGAGTGGGTGGCCGGCACGCGGTCATCCATCCGGAGATCCCGGTGATCGACAACATCTCCTACCTCGTCGGGGATGCCGGCCATCCGGCCAGGCTGATGCATCCCGGTGACGCCCTGTTTGTTCCCGGCGAGGAGGTCGAGGTGCTGGCCACCCCGGCCGCTGCTCCCTGGATGAAGATCTCCGAAGCCGTCGACTACCTTCGGGCGGTGGCGCCCCGGCACGCCGTGCCGATCCATCAGGGCATCATCGCGCCGGAGGCCCGCGGCATCTTCTACGGTCGCCTGACCGAGATGTGCGATACCGACTTTCGGATACTGCCCGAGGAGAACTCGGTACGGTTCTGACACGACGAAGGGAACACCTGATGAGTACAGCCGACCTCGAGCACCTTTTCGGACTGCGCGGCAAGACGGCGTTGGTCACCGGCGGCACCCGCGGGATCGGCATGATGATCGCGCGCGGTCTGCTGCAGGCGGGCGCCAGTGTGGTGATCAGTTCCCGCAAGGCCGACGCCTGCGAGCAGGCGGTGGCGGTGTTGTCGGCCTTCGGCGAGGTGCGCGCCGTGGCGGCGGACCTGTCCCGCCAAGATGAGTGCGCGCGATTGGCCGCCGATGTGCTCAGCCATTCGGACGCTCTCGACATCCTGGTCAACAACGCCGGGGCAACCTGGGGCGAACCTCTGGAGACCTTTCCGGCCACGGCCTGGGACCGGGTGCTCGACCTCAACGTCAAATCCCCGTTCTGGATGGTGCAGGCACTCCTTCCCGCGCTGCGCAAGGCAGGGACCCAGGACGACCCGGCGCGCATCATCAACATCGGCAGCATCGACGGCATCCACGTCAGCCCGATGACCACCTACTCCTATTCGGCGAGCAAGGCGGCGCTCCATCAGCTGACCCGGGTGCTGGCCAAAGAGCTTGGGCCGCAGCACATCACCGTCAATGCGGTCGCGCCCGGACCTTTCCCGTCGAAGATGATGGCCGCCACCCTGGAAGCGTTCGGCGAGGCGATCGCGGCCTCGGCCCCACTGCGCCGCATCGGCCGCGACGACGATATGGCCGGCATCGCGATCTTCTTGGCCAGCCGGGCCGGTTCCTACCTCAACGGCGCGGTGATCCCGGTGGACGGCGGCATCGCCACCACCGCCAGCGGATCAACCGGGTAGATCAGGCAGCGTCGCTGAGGGCCGGGTCGCCATCCCAGCGGTAGACCGCTGGCCGGCATCCGTGCATCAACGCCAGATCCACCGCGTCGAGCACGGCTTGCCGCGGACCGGGCTTGCCGAGTTGGCGGGCCGAGACCGCCAGCCGTACCGTCCCGCCGCGGCGCGCAGTGCGTTCCGCTGAGAGCACCAGGGTCCGGCACCACCACGGCTCGGACAGAAATCCCGCACCGATCCCCAGTACCCGGCTGCGGGCCGTATTCGCCCGCACCAGGTCCACCGTTCCGTACAGCCCGACCAGCAGTCGGAACCCATTGCGCGGCAATGCTACCACCGTGCCATCCGAGGCAGTCCAGCCAGGTACGGAGAACAGTCTGGTACGCAGGCCGAGGTGCTCCATGGTCCGGTCGGCGCCGATCAGACGCAGGTTGGCCTCATGTGCCGGCAGGGTGGCGAACTCGGCGCGCATCCGCTTGGTGGCCGCTTCGTCAAAGCCGTGCAACACCACGGCGTCGCCCAGTTCGCGGTGTCGCCGCAGCCAATCTGCGGTGGTGGCATCGGACTCCAGCCGGTAGCCGGCCTTGAGCCGGGGGGCCACGAACAGCGACACCGGGATTCCGCGGGCGCCGAGCAGTCTGCGGAAATCATCGAGATCGGCCACCGTGCGGTCACTGATCCCGGACACCGACACGATCAGCTCACCTGACACACCCCCAGTGTGCCAAATCCAGGTGTCCTTCCGGTGACGTGGAGTTGGACGTCAGTTGAGCGTCGGCTAGCGCCTCAGGCACCGGATGCCTGGCGGCCGAACCGGTCCGGGGCCGCGGTGGCCAGCAGCCATGCGTACTGGAAGGCGGCTTCCTTCCAGCGTTCGTACCGACCACTGATCCCGCCATGGCCGGCCTCCATCTGGGTCTTCAACATAACCGGACGAGGGTCGGTCTTGGTATGGCGCAGCGCGGCAACCCATTTGGCGGGTTCGACATAGAAGACCCGGGTGTCGTTAAGCGACGTCATCGCCAGGATCACCGGATACTCCTTGGCTTCGACGTTCTCATACGGCGAGTAGGACTTCATGTAGAAGTAGACGTCCGGATCGGCAAGTGGGTTGCCCCACTCGTCCCACTCGGTCACCGTCAGGGGCAGCGACGGGTCCAGGATCGAGGTCAGCGGGTCGACAAACGGCACCTGGGCGAGGATCCCGGCGAAGAGCCCGGGTGCCATGTTCGCCACCGCACCCATCAACAGTCCACCCGCACTGCCCCCCAAGGCAACCATGCTCTGCGGGGTGGTCAACCCGGTGTCGACGAGATGGTGCGCCGCGGCGATGAAGTCGGTGAAGGTGTTCTTCTTCTCGAGCAGTTTGCCGCGCTCGTACCACGGCCTGCCGAGTTCGCCGCCGCCGCGAATGTGGGCGATGGCGAACACCATTCCGCGGTCGAGCAGCGAGAGCCGGGCGATGGAGAACCGCGGATCCTCGCAGGACTCGTAAGCGCCGTAGCCGTAAAGAACCGTAGGAGCGGGGAATTCGAGATCCGCGCGGTGGATCAACGAGACGGGGACACGGGTGCCGTCATCAGCGATCGCCCAGTCCCGGCGCTCGACGTAGTCGCTTCGGCGATAGTCGCCGAGGACCGGCTGTTCGCGCAGCAGCGTTCGCTCGCCGGTCGCCAGATCAATGTCATAGATCCGCATCGGGGTGATGAATGAGGTGGCGGCCACCCGCAGCCGAGGGGCGTCCCAGTTGGGATTACCGCCCAGACCGGAGGCCATCAATTCGGAGTCGAACCCGATCTCCTCTGGCGTTCCATATCCACCGTCGATGGGCCACAGGGATATTCGCGGCAGCGCCTCCCTCCGGTAGTGCACCACGATGCGGTGTGCGAACGCATCGACGCCCTCAAGGCGGACATCGTCGCGGTGGGCGATGAGCGTGGTCTGCGCGGCGGGGTCATCCACGGGCGCCTCGACCAGGGTGAAGTTCACCGCGCCGTCGTTATGCAGGATCAGGAACCGATCCCGGCCGTCGACGACGGCATGCTCTACGGAGTACTCAACCCCGTCGCGGCGCGGCAGCACCGTGGTGAATTCCGCCTGCGGGTCTCCCGCATCAGCGAAGCGGACCTCGGAGGTGACGGACGAACCCGCCGCAATGATCACATAGGCGTTGCTTCGAGTCCGGCCCACCGCCACCCAGAACCGCTCATCGGGCTCGTGGAACACCTGTTCATCGGCTTCGGTGGAGCCGGTCCGATGCCGCCAGACGGTGTCGGGACGCCACGCGTCATCGACGGTGGTGTAGTAGACGGTGGCGTTGTCGGTCGCCCATGTCACGCCGGCCGCGATGCCGGTGATCGTGTCGGCGAATCGTTCGCCGGTCCGTAAGTCCTTGAACGCCAAGGTGTACCGCTCGTCGCCGACAACGTCGACGGAATAAGCCAGGATGTTTCCGTCCGGGCTCACGCTGGCCGCACCGAGGGAGAAGAAGCCGTGGCCGTCGGCTTCGAGATTCTCGTCGAGCAGCACCTGCTCGCCGGCGATATCGGTGTGTTCGTCGAATACCGGCGGATTCCAGTCGTCAGGGCCCGACACCGGGCACCGGCAGTGCACACCGTACTGCTTGCCCTCGAAGCTTCTGGCGTAGTACCACCAGTCTCCGCGCCGCGTCGGAACCGAGAGGTCGGTCTCCTTGGTGCGGGCCTTGATCTCGTCGAAGATCTTCTGTTGCAACGGCTCCAGGTACGCGGTCTGTTGGTCCACGTGGGCATTCTCGGCCTCGAGGTGGGCGATGACCTCGGGGTCGGACTTGTCGCGCAGCCACTCGTAAGGGTCGACGAAGACGTCGTCGTGGTGGACTCGCCGAGTGTCGACACGCTTGGCCACTGGCGCGTTCATGCGCTCACCCCGATCCAGTCCTCGAATTGGAGCCCCGAAACACGTTCGTAGGCTTCGATGTAGCGCTGCCTGGTGGCAGTGACGATCTCGTCAGGCAGTGGCGGCGGTGGTGTCGGGCCGTGCCGGTCCCAGCCGGATTCGGTTCCGGTCAACCAGTTGCGGACGAACTGCTTGTCGAAGCTGGGTTGCACCGCGCCTTCGGTGTAGGTGTCGGCGGGCCAGTACCGTGACGAGTCCGGGGTCAACACCTCGTCGGCGAGTACCAGTTCGCCTGCCGTGTCGACCCCGAATTCGAACTTGGTGTCGGCGAGGATGAGTCCCCGACCGAGCGCATGGTCGGCCGCCTGGGTATAGGCCCGCAAGGTCTTGTCCCGCAACCCCTCCGCACGTTCGGCACCCACCAGGTCGCCGACCCGGTCGAAGGCGATGTTCTCGTCGTGAGCGCCGAGTTCGGCTTTGGTCGCGGGGGTGAACAGCGGGCGATCGAATCTGCTGGCCTCCACCAGGCCGGCGGGCAATGGGATTCCACACACCGAACCGGTGCGCTGATAGTCCAACAGACCCGAGCCGGTGAGATAGCCGCGGGCGACGCACTCGACGGGCATCATGTCGAGTGAGCGGACCACGAGGGCGCGGCCCAATACCTCGGCGGGGATGCGAGGATCGTCGGGCGGCCCGGCCAGATGGTTGGGCACGTCGAGCAATCCGAAGAAGAACACGCTCATGGCGGTCAGGATCCGACCCTTGTCAGGGATCGGGGTGTCCAGGATGTGGTCGTAGGCCGAGATCCGGTCGGTGGCCACGAACAGCAGGTGCTCGTCGTCGATGCGGTACAACTCTCGGACTTTGCCGCTGGCCAGGTGCGGGTAATCGGTCAGGGCGGGACGCACCGATTCAGCCTAGCCGCCGCGAACCGACGGACTGTGCTGGGATCGAGTGCATGAAATCGCGTTTTCTGCCGTATGCCACCACGCCGGGCCGGCTGGCCGCCCAGCTGCTGAGCGATCTACTGGTCGGCGCCTGGATCACCGTGTGGGTGCTCGTCGGTCTGGGCGTGCACTCGGCCGTCGCGACGATCGCCGGAGTGGGCACCCAGGTCAAGGACGGCGCCACCGGGATCGCCGACAACCTCAACTCCGCCGGCGACAGCGCCGACAGGATTCCACTGGTCGGCGACACCGTGTCCCAACCGCTGCGAGCGGCCAGCGAGGCCGCCCTCGACCTCGCCGGGGCGGGGCAGAACCTCAACACCACCGCCACCTGGCTTGCTGTTCTGTTGGGAATTGCGGTTGCCGCACCGCCCATCCTCGCCGTCGCGATGCCGTGGTTGTTTCTGCGGATCCGGTTCTTCCGGCGCAAGTGGACGGTGATCGCCTTGGCCCAGACTCCCGCCGGTGAGCAACTGCTGGCACTGCGGGCGCTGGCCAACCGGCCGCTGCGCAAACTGACCGAGGTCAGCGGAGATCCGGTGGGGGCGTGGCGGCGCGAGGATCCGGCCGCGGTTCAGGGACTGGCCGCCCTGGAGTTGCGATCGGCGGGAGTGGCCCGGGTGCGGGTGGCACGGTAGCCAAACGCGTCAGAGGATGGCGCCCGGCGTGTACGTCGCATCGTCGGAATACGCGCTGACCACGTCCGCGACCGCGGCGACCACCCGGTCCACCTGCTCGCCCGCCGCGCCGGTGAACGATGCCTGATCGGCGAGTGCGGCGTCCAGGGCCGCCCGGTCGAGCGGCAACCGCGGGTCGGCGGCCAACCGGTCGATGAGATCCGGTTCGGCGCCGCGTTCCCGCATCGCCAGCGCGACCGCCACCGCGTGCTCCTTGATGACTTCGTGGGCCGCTTCACGGCCCATCCCGGCGCGCACCGCCGCGATGAGCACCTTGGTGGTCGCCAGGAACGGTAGGTAGCGGTCGAGTTCACGCTGGATCACCGCGGGGTAGGCACCGAACTCCGCCAGCACCGTCAGGAACGTCTCGATCTGACCGTCGAGGGCGAAGAACGCATCCGGCAGGGCCACCCGGCGCACCACCGAGCAGAACACATCGCCCTCATTCCATTG
>CAMCWJ010000019.1 GCA_945882475.1 Bifidobacterium breve | reverse complement strand
GCACTGGCGCCACGGTTCGGGGTGGGCGTGATTGCCACCACGGCGGCGCACTTCGCCGAGCCCGCGCGTGGCCGACTGGCGATGGCCATGGCGGCGATCCGGGCTCGGCAGTCCCTCGACGACGCGGCCGGTTGGTTGGCGCCCCGTGGTGGTGCGCATCTGCGGTCCGGGGACGAGATGGCACGGATTTTTGCGCACTGCCCTGAAATTGTCACGGCAGCAGCAGATCTCGGTGATCAGTGCGCCTTCAAACTGGCATTGATCGCCCCGCGACTGCCTCCATTCGATACCCCCGACGGGCACACCGAGGACAGTTGGTTGCGCGAATTGACCATGACCGGCGCCGCCGGACGGTACGGGCCGCGCGCGAACGCTCCGGCGGCCTACGCACAGATCGAACGGGAACTCGATGTCATCGCAACGCTGAATTTTCCGGGCTACTTCCTGGTGGTGCACGACATCACCCAGTTCTGTCGCCGCAACAACATCCTGTGCCAGGGCCGGGGCTCGGCTGCCAACTCGGCGGTCTGTTACGCCCTCGGTGTCACCGCCGTCGACCCGGTCGCCAACGGCCTGCTCTTCGAACGGTTTCTGTCACCGGCCCGCGACGGGCCGCCCGACATCGACATCGACATCGAGTCCGATCTGCGTGAGCAGGTCATCCAGTACGTCTACACCCGTTACGGCCGCGACTACGCCGCACAGGTGGCCAACGTCATCACCTACCGCAGCCGCAGCGCGGTGCGCGATATGGCCCGGGCGCTGGGTTTCGCACAGGGCCAGCAGGACGCCTGGAGCAAGCAGCCCGAGGACGCCCCCGACGCCGTGCTCGATCTGGCGGCGCAGATCAAGCACCTGCCCCGACACCTGGGCATCCACTCCGGTGGCATGGTGATCTGCGACCGTCCGATCGCCGATGTGTGCCCGGTGGAGTGGGCCCGGATGGCGGGTCGAACCGTGCTGCAGTGGGACAAAGACGACTGCGCGGCAATCGGTTTGGTGAAGTTCGACCTGCTCGGTCTGGGCATGCTGTCGGCGCTGCACTACGCGATCGATCTGGTGGCCGAGCATAAAGGCATTGAGGTAGATCTGGCCCGCCTCGACCTGTCCGACGCGCGGGTGTACGAGATGCTGCAGCGCGCCGACTCGGTGGGGGTGTTCCAGGTGGAGTCCCGCGCCCAGATGGCCACCCTGCCCCGGCTCAAACCGCGGGTGTTCTACGACCTGGTGGTGGAGGTGGCCCTGATCCGCCCGGGCCCGATCCAGGGCGGCTCGGTGCATCCCTACATCAGACGGCGCAACGGTGTGGAGCCCGTCACCTACGACCACCCGTCGATGGAGCCGGCGCTGCGAAAGACATTGGGCGTCCCGTTGTTCCAGGAGCAACTCATGCAACTGGCGGTGGACTGTGCGGGCTTCTCGGCCGCCGAGGCCGACGAGCTTCGCCGGGCGATGGGTTCCAAGCGCTCCACCGAGAAGATGCGGCGGCTACGGGACCGGTTCTACGCCGGGATGGCCCAGCGGCACGGCATCACCGGCGAGATCGCCGATCGGATCTACGAGAAGCTGGCGGCGTTCGCCAATTTCGGTTTCCCGGAAAGCCATTCGCTGTCCTTCGCCTCGCTGGTGTACTACTCGTCCTGGTTCAAGCTGCACCACCCGGCGGCGTTCTGCGCGGCACTGCTGCGTGCCCAGCCGATGGGGTTCTACTCGCCGCAGTCGCTGGTCGCCGATGCCCGCCGCCACGGTGTGCTCGTGCACGGTCCGGACGTCAACTCCAGCCTCGCTCATGCCACGTGCGAGAACGGCGGCCTGGAGGTCCGGCTCGGACTGGGCGCGGTGCGCAACATCGGCACCGACCTCGCGCAGCGCATCGTCGACGAACGCCGCAGCGGCGGCGCATACGCGTCACTGCTGGATCTGACTGGGCGGGTCCAGCTTTCGATACCCCAGGCCGAGGCACTGGCCACCGCCGGAGCCCTGGGGTGTTTCGGTGTCACCCGCCGCGAGGCGTTGTGGGCGGCCGGTACCGCCGCTGTCGAGCGTCCCGACCGGCTTCCCGGGGTGGGTACGTCCTCGAGCGTTCCGGCGCTGCCCGGAATGAGCGCGGCCGAGCTGGCCGCCGCCGACGTGTGGGCTACCGGTGTCTCGCCGGACAGTTATCCGACCCAGTTCCTCCGCCCCGACCTCGACGCGCTGGGTGTCATCCCGGCCGGGCGCCTGCTCTCGGTTCCCGACGGTAGCCGGGTCCTCGTCGCGGGCGCGGTGACGCATCGTCAGCGACCGGGGACTGCCGGTGGTGTGACGTTCATGAACCTCGAGGACGAGACCGGCATGGTCAACGTGCTGTGCACGCCCGGGGTGTGGACCCGGCACCGCCGAGTGGCCCAGAGCGCACCGGCCCTGCTGATCCGCGGCCGGGTGCAGAATGCAGGCGGTGCGGTGACGGTCCTCGCCGAACGCATGCGGACCATCACCCTGGCGGTCGGCTCCAGGTCCCGGGACTTCCGGTGAAGCCCGGGTGGGTAGTCTCGCCCCCATGAAGCTGAACCTGACCGCCGATGAAGTTCTCAACACCACCCGCTCGGTGCGCAAGCGCCTCGATTTCGACAAGCCGGTGCCCCGGGAGGTGCTGATGGAGTGTCTCGACATCGCACTGCAGGCGCCCACCGGATCCAACGCCCAGGGCTGGCAGTGGATGTTCGTCGAGGACCCGGCGAAGAAGAAGGCACTGGCCGATATCTACCGCGAGATGGGCACGCCCTACCTGGGCATGGAACCGCCGGTCCGTGGCGACATCCGCGACGAGCAGATCGGCGCGGTGGTGAGCTCGGCGAAGTACCTCAACGAGAACATGGAGAAGGCCCCGGTGTTCATGATCCCGCTGCTGGAGGGCCGCCCGGAGGGCACCGACGCCGGCGTGCAGGCGTCATTCTGGGGTTCGTTGCTGCCCGCGGTGTGGAGTTACATGCTGGCGCTGCGGGAGCGCGGACTGGGTTCGGCCTGGACGACGCTGCACCTGATCGGCGAGGGCGAGAAGAAGGCGGCCGACCTACTCGGCATCCCGTACGACCAGTACACCCAGGGTGGGTTGTTCCCGATCGCCTACACCAAGGGCACCGACTTCAAGCTGGCCAAGCGGCTGCCTGCTGAGCAGCTGACCCATTGGGACACTTGGTAAGTCAGACAGCCCCGGTATCTGATATCGCCGGCCCGGCGGCTCCGTTGTACCCGTTCTGCCGCCACGCCTCATAGGCGGCCACGGCTGCTGCATTGGATAGGTTCAGCGACCGCCGGCCCGCCAGCATGGGGATGCGCACCCGCTCGGTGATGTGCGGATCGGCCAGCGTCGCCTCGTCCAGGCCGGTCGGCTCCGGGCCGAACAGCAACACATCGCCGGGCGCATATCGCACATCCGCGAAGGACCGCTCGGCATGCGCCGTGAAGGCGAACACCCGCGCCGGTCCGAGCGCCGCCCACGCGTCGTCCAATGACGCATGCACCGTCACCGATGCCAGATCGTGGTAGTCCAGTCCGGCCCGGCGCACCTTGGGTTCGGACAGGTCGAACCCCATCGGCTCGACCAGGTGCAGTTCACATCCGGTGGCCGCCACCATCCGGATCGCATTGCCGGTGTTGGGCGCGATCCGCGGCGAGTAGAACATGATGCGAAACACGTTGTGCGTCAGTTCTTTTTGGGATCGGCGAGCATGTAGTCCAGGTTCGCCCGCACGGTCGGCCACTCAGCAGCGACGATGCTGTAGACGCAGGTGTCCCGCAGTGCGCCCGGCGCATCCGGATGCAGGCTGATCTGATGGCTGCGCAGCACACCGTCGAGTTTGGCCCCCAGCCGCTCGATTGCGCGGCGGCTTGGCTGGTTGAAGAAATGCGTGCGGAACTCCACGGCGATGCAATCGAGGTCGTCGAACGCGTGGGAGAGCAGCAGGCGCTTGGCTTCGGTATTGAGCGGGGTTCGCTGAACGCTGCGCCGGATCCAGGTGGATCCGATCTCCAGGCGGCGGTTGGCCGGGTCGATGTTCATGTAGGTGGTCATGCCCACCGGAGTGTCGCTGACCGGATCGATCAGCGCGAAGGGGCACATCGTGCCGCGGACTTGCTCGTCGAGGCGGCGTTGTATTTCTTGGCGCATCTGGGCCGGTTCGGGGATCACGGTGTACCAGAGTCGCCATAGCTCTCCATCGCGAACGGCGTCGCAGAGCTCGTCGTGGTGAGCAGCCGAGAGTGGCTCGAGTCGGACATGGGCACCCGTGAGGATTACGGGTGTCAGCCAATCGGTCATCAGCGTTCCCCTAACCGCGAGTCCGGACTGTCAGTGCGCTGATCCGAAAGCCTTCTCGTCGACCTTCTGGCGTTCCAACGAGGTGCGTGACAGTACCGGCATCTTGCGTGACTCTGCCTCGAAGATCCCTTTCAGAATTTGCCTGTTGGCCTCGAACTGCCACGTGGGCCTGTCCACCCCGTAGATCTGACGCTGCTCGGCATTCATCAGACCGGCGACCGCGGTACCCAGCATGTGCGGGAGATAGGTGGCAGGCTTCCAGGCAACCATGGCGGGAAGAGCCATCTCTTTGAACCACACGGTGTCGCGGCCCACCGCCAGCAGCGGTGTCATACCTTCGATGTAGGTGTAGAGGTCCTGCTCGGTGGTGGGCACGTCATCGACATTGCATCCAGTCAGGCGAGCCGCGATGACCTGTTCGCTCAGGTAGGTCGCCTTGTCGGCAGCACTCAGGGCGGGACCGAATGCGTCGGTGACGCGAAGCACCATCCACTGGATGGTGTTGTGCACCCACAGCAGAAGATCTGGCTCATCAGCGTGATACGTGCGACCCGATACCGGATCAGTAGCCGTGACCCGGCGATGGATATTCGCCAGGACCTCAGCGGCGCGGTGTGCCGCCGCTGTGTCTCCGTAGGTGAGCGTCCGTCCGTACAGGGCGGTGAGTTCAGCGCGGGATGCAGGGTTTGTACGAAAGGCCGACGCCTGATCGATCATGTGCATGACCATCGGATGCAGCATCTGCAGTGTCGCGGCCCCGTGCGCGGCCAATCCCATCTGGGGCAGAGCCGAGATTCGCCAGGTGACACTGTCGGGACCGAACAGGCCGTCATCGGCGGTATGACCGGAGAACCTGATGCGGTCAGGGCGACGGCTTACCCGCGTGGTTGGCATCCGCAGATCATTTCATGTTCCCCGGGAAGACTAACTCCGCGAGTCGCGGGGTTGACGCTTGGCGGCCTGACCGGTCATCTTGCGCTCCGCGGCACGCGAACTTGCTGCCGCCGGCTTGACGGTGCCGGTCCGCAGTGCCGATCTCGGAGGATCGTTGCGGACCGGATCGTTGCGGACGTAGGCGCTGTCGATGATGGGGCGCAGCAGCCTTTCCAGATTGTCGATGACGCCCTGTTGCACGCCCCAACTCTTGAGTGGCCGCAACATCGGCAGATCCGCGGTCGGGACCAGATAGGTCGTGGTGACCCCGCCTGCTCCGTTCACCGCGGTGGTGATGTTCTTCTCCGGAACATTGGCGAGGTCGGTAAACATGGCTTCCACGTGAGCTGAGCCGAAGCTCTTCAGGCCCAAGCGGTCAACGATGTCTGCCGGCAATGTGTCCTGGATCGCTCCAGTGCCCGCTAACGCGTTGTACACCGCCAGTAGGTTCCATGAACGGTCAGGCCAGTCTCCGAAACCGTCGTACTCGCCGGCGATGACCATGAGGTCGTAGGGGGTCTCTGGAATCGCGGGGACGGTGTAGTCGAAGATCGGGATAGTCATGCCGACAAACTGTTTGTTCACGCCGCGATCAGCGTCGCCCATCACGACGAACGAGACTTCCTCGGGCGACGGCGCATTCGAGTCGTTGGCGAGGCGCCGCATCTGCTCGTTGACGACCGCCGTGCTGCCCGATACGCCGATGACGACTTTTGGCCCGGGGGTGTTGCGTATCGCCAGGTCCATATTCTCGACGCCGACCGCCACCGACTGACTCAGCGTCAGCGTGCCGTCGAACGGCGCCATCTCACCCGGCCACGTTAGTCCGACCAGATCCTCGTTGGCCCAACGGCCGCCCAGGTACCGCGCTATGGATTGGGTGGACATCGTCTGCTGCCCGACTCCGCCGATGGCCAGCACCGTTGCGCTCAACTCGATATCAGCCGTGTGTAGCTCCGGCGCCCTCGTCGGGCCGGTGACCGCAACGACCAGACCCAAACCGACGACAGTCGCCCCGCCGACGCTGCTGAGCTTCCCCCACATCATTACCCTCCCGGTGAGTGTGCCGGGAGCGTAACCTACGCGCGATCCGCGATGTCGCGTTCGCCTGAATGCGAGCTGCGGGCCTGACGCGTGGCCGCCTGATCGTTCGTCTTGCGCTCCGCGGCACGCGAACTTGCCGCCGCCGGCTTGACTCCGCCGGTCCGCAGCTGCGGTCTCGGACGTGCCGGGCCGGTGCCGACGGGGTCGTTGCGGACGTAGGCGCTGTCGATGATGGGGCGCAGCACCCTTTCCAAGTTGTCGATGACGTCCTGCTGCACGCCCAGGTTCTTGAGCGGCCGCAGCATCGGTAGGTCGGGTGCCGGGACCAGGTAGGTCGTGGTGACCCCACCCGCTCCGTTCACCGTGGTGGTGATGTTCCGCGCCGGCACCTTGGACAGGTCGGCGAAGATGGAGTCCTTGTGGACCGACCCGAAGGCCTCCAGCTGGAAGTCATCGACGATCGACTCCGTGATGATCTGCTGGAGCAAGCCGGTGCCCGCCAACGCGTTGAATACGGCCAGCGGGTTCCACCATCGGTCGGGCCAGTCCCCGATGCCGTCGTACTCGCCCGCGACGACCAATACGTTGTATTTGGTCTCCGGGATCGCGGGAACGGTGTACTCGAAGATCGGAAGTGTTGTCCCACTCAGACCTTTGAAGGCGCCACGGTCGGCGTCGCCCAACACCACGAACGACAGTTCGTTCGCCGGGGGAGCATCCGGGTCGGTCGCGAGGCGGCGCATCTGCTGATTGACGACGAGCGTGGTGCCCGAGGCGCCCACGACGATCTTTGGCCCCGGGGTGCTGCGGATCGCCGCATCCATATTCTCGAGGCCGACCGCCACCGACTGGCCCAGCGTCAGCGTGCCGTTGAACGGCGTCAGTTCGCCCGGCCACGGCAGGCCGACCAAGGCATCCTCATTGGCGAAGCGGCCGGCCAGCACACCTGCGATTTGATCTCGGCTGAGGGTCTCGTAGCCAAGGCCGCCCATGGCCAATACCGTTGCGCTCAAATCGATGTCGGCCGTCTGCGGCACCGGCGCCGGCGTCGGCCCAGTGACCGCGATGACCAGACCCATGCCGACGACAGCCGCTCCGCCGACGCTGCTGAACTTTCTGAACATAAGTACCCCCCGGTAGGAATGCCGCAGCGCCTATCGTACGGCCAATGACCACTCCTACGCAGCACTGGGTAGATCAAGAGTTCACCGGTCACGACTTCCGCGACGAGGATCTCGCCGGCCTGCACACCGACCGGGTGGTGTTCACCGAGTGCGATTTTGGTGGTGCCAACCTCGCCGAATCGGTGCATCTGGGCTCGGCGTTTCGGAATTGCCGATTTATTCGGACGACTCTGTGGCACAGCACGTTCCGCAATTGCAGCATGCTGGGATCCACGTTCGAGGACTGCCGGATACGCCCGGTGGTGATCGATGAGGTGGACTTCACCCTGGCGGTACTGGCCGGAGCCGACCTGCGTGGTGTCGATCTGTCCGGGTGCCGGCTACGGGAGGCGTCGCTGGTGCGTGCTGATCTTCGCAAGGCGGTGTTGCGGGGCGCTGACCTGACCGGAGTACGCACCCAGGGTCTGCGACTCGGCGAGGCGGACCTGCGGGGGGCGCGGGTCGACGCAACGCTGTGGACGACCGCCGACTGTCGGGGTGCTCGCATCGACCTCGCTGCGGCGTTGGCCTTCGCCGCCGCGCACGGCCTCGACGTCGTCGGGACTTAAGTCCCTTTCGCGGGTGCGGCGCTCCGGCGGACAATCACGCTGACGACGCCGCGGCCACCGTAGGGGCCGCGCCCCAGACCCCGGCACACCAGGCGTCGAGTCAGGAGATCACGGGGTTGCGTCCATGACCAGATATCCGATGGCGCCCGGCGGCCACCCCCCATGCGGCAACCACTCAAACGGCCAACGGTGCGCGCTGCCCATGCTGCACGACGGCCAGCACGCTCAGGCCGACTTGAGCCGAATCTTCCAGCGCACCAACGCCAGATAGCCCACGCTCAGCCCGGCGAGCATCGCCATATCGAACCACCAACTCGACGCGGTGTGCTGCCACCACCGGTCCTTGGGCGTCAGCGGCCCGGGCACCAGCGTGGTCAGGTCCACCGTTGACGCCGACGCGGCGAACCCCCACCGGGCCGGTGTCAACCAGGACATCTGGTCGAGCACCGGTCGGTTGGTCACCGGGATCATGCCGCCGGAGAACACCAGTTGGCTCATGATCGCCACCACCAGAAGCGGCATGATCTGCTCGTTGGACTTCGCCAGCGACGACAGCAGCAGGCCAAGGTTCGCCGAGGCCACGCAGGTGGCGGCGATCGTGACGAATAACTCGAGAGCCGGACTTCCCAGGGCCACCGCGCCCTGCGTCCCAGATCCCTTGCCCCAGATCACGATTGCGGTCACGATTGCTGATTGGGCGAGTGCGAAAATGGTGTAGACGAACACCTTCGCCAACAGATAGGCCGTCGTGGACAGCCCGACCGCCTGTTCGCGGCGGAAGATGGCGCGCTCGCCGATCAGGTCGCGGATGGTCAGCGCGGTACCCATGAAGATCGCACCGACGTTGAGTAGCACCAGGATCTGGCCGGGCTCGTTCGGGGCGTCGCCCATCGGATCGGGAATCCCGAACCCCACGGTGCCGGGCACCGCGAGCGACAGCACGCCCATGATGAACGGCAACAGCGCCAGGAACAGGAAGTAGCCGCGGTCGGAGATGATCAGCCGGGTCTGGCGACGCACGATGGTGGAGAACTGCCGACGCAGGCTGGTGTGGGTCGGCTCGCCGATGTCCGATGGCGCCTGCACCGGCGGTGGCGGGGGCGTGGGTCCGGTCTGTGCGAGGTATCGGTCACTGGCGGCGTCCGGATCACCGGCAACGGTGCTGAAGATGTCGGCCCAATTGGTGGTTCCCATCGCCGGGCCGATCTGGGCCGGCGGTCCGTAGAACGCGGTCTTGCCGCCCGGCGCCAACAGCAGCACCTGGTCGCACACGTCGAGGTAGGTCAGCGAGTGGGTGACCACCAGCACCACGCGGCCGGCGTCAGCGAGATCACGCAGCATCGTCATCACCTGGCGATCCAGTGCGGGATCCAGACCCGAGGTGGGTTCGTCGAGGATCAGCAGCGATGGCCCGGTCAGCAGTTCCAGTGCCACCGAGGCGCGCTTGCGCTGCCCGCCGGAGAGCCGGTCCACCCGGGTGTCGGCGTGCTGCGTCATCTCCAACTCGGCCAGCACCTCCGCCACCACCTGCTGACGGTCCTCCGTGGTGGTGTCCGGTGGCAGCCGCAATTCTGCGGCGTACATCAGCGCCTGGTTGACCGTCAGTTGGCCGTGCACCACGTCGTCCTGGGGGACCATGCCGATCCGGGAACGCAGCGAGGCGTAGTCGGCGTGGATGTTGTGGCCCTCGAAGCTGACCGTGCCCTTGGTCGGGTGGGTATAGCCGGCGATCAGCCGTGCCAGCGTGGACTTGCCCGCTCCGGACGGCCCGATGATGGCGGTCAAAGTGCCGGGCCGCGCGGTCATCGAGATGTTGTCCAGCAGCGTCTTGTTGTTCTCGATAGTCCAGGTGACCCCGCGCACGTCGAGCCCACCGGTTCCGGCCGCGGCGGTCTGCGCCCGCCGCATCAGGGTGCCGTCGGCGAAGACCAGGTCGACGTTGCCGATCGTCACCACGTCACCCTGGTTGAGCACTGCGGTCTCCACCCGCGTGCCGTTGACGAAGGTGCCGTTGATCGATCGGTTGTCGGCGATCTGGGTGCCGTCCGGGCCCGGGATCAGGGTGGCGTGATGCCGGGAGGCCAGCACGTCGGGGATGACGATGTCGTTGTCCACCGCCCGGCCGATCTTCAGCGAACCCTCCGGCGGATCACCGGCCGATCCTGGCCGCAGGATCTTGAGCATCGATGTCGCCCGGGTCGACGGCCCGCCGCCGCGCGCGTTGGGGCCCATCTGGGTTGACGCCTCCGGCAGCGGCGGGGGCGGCCGGTGCGGCGGCTGGGTTCCAAGCTGGGGCGGAAGCGGGGGCGGGCCCGGGATCGTCGCCGTCGGGGCCTGTACCTCGGCGCCCTGTACCTCGGCGCGCTGCGCCTCGAAGCCCTGCACCTCAAAGCTCAGGGGCGGGCCGTCCGGGTTGCCGAGGTGCACCGTGGTGCCGTCGGTGATGTCGACCTGCGGCACCCGCCTGCCGTGCACGTACATCCCGTTGAGCGAGCCGTTGTCGATGGCCGTCCATCGGCCGTGCCCGAACCGCAGCACGATGTGCGCCCGCGACACCAGGGGATGAGAGAGGCGCACATCGGCCCGCAGATCGCGGCCCACCACGACGTCGTTGCCGGCGGCGAAGGTGCGCGGCGGCCCGTCGTAGCGGACCGTCAGCATCGGTGCGTAAGGCTGGCTCATCAGAAGCGACTCTACGGGCCGCCGGTCACCACGCACCGGGTGCGCGTGTAGATCGTGGGCATGCATTTGTTGCAGTGCGTGCACAGCGAGCGCACCGAATCCCCCTGGTCCGCGGCCCGGATCCGGTTGATCAGATCGGGCTCGGCCAGCAGCGCCCTGCCCATCGCGACGAAGTCGAAACCCGCCGCCATGGCCCGGTCCATGCTCTGCCGGTCGGTGATGCCGCCCAGCAGGATCAGCGGCAGCGACAGTTCGCTGCGGAACCGCTCGGCGTCGCGCAGCAGGTAGGTGTCCCGGTAGGGGTAGGGGCGCAGGAACTTCGTCCCGGTCATCCGGATGCCCCAGCGCAACGGCGGCGGGAACGCTGCGGCGAACTCTTTGAGCGGCGCGTCGCCGCGGAACAGGAACATCGGATTGAGCAGCGAACTACCCGCGGTCAACTCAAGGGCGTCCAGGCCGCCGTCGTCCTGCAGCCATTGCGCGGTCTGCAACGACTCCTCGATCGAGATGCCGCCGCGCACCCCGTCGCTCATGTTGAGCTTTGCGGTCACCGCGATCGTGGCCGCGCCGTCGCGCGTTACTTCGCGGCGCACCGCCTGCACGATGGCCCGCGCCAGCTTGGCGCGGTTGGCCAGCGTTCCGCCGAATTCATCGGTGCGCCGGTTGATCAGCGGGGACAGAAACGAACTCGCCAGATAGTTGTGGCCCAGGTGGATCTCGACCGCGTCGAACCCGGCATCGATGGCGTGCCGCGCGGCGGCGGCGTGCGCGGCGATCACCTCGTCGATGTCCTCGCGGCCGGCGTGCTTGGCGAACCGCATGCCGATCGGATTGAAGAACCGCACCGGCGCCAGCGCGCGGGCTTTGTTGGACCGGGCGTCGGCAACCGGGCCGGCGTGGCCGATCTGTGCGCTGATCGCCGCGCCCTCGGCGTGCACGGCCTCGGTGAGCCGGCGCAGCCCGGGTAGCGCCTCGGGTCGCATCCAGAGTTGCTTGCCATCGGTGCGCCCGCCCTGGCTGACCGCGCAGTAGGCGACGGTGGTCATCCCGACCCCACCGGCGGCCATCGCCCGGTGAAACTCGATCAGGTCATCGGTCACCAGCGCCTTGGGCGTGCGGCCCTCGAAGGTGGCCGCCTTGATGACCCGGTTGCGCAGCGTGAGCGGACCGAGCTTGGCGGGGCTGAAAACATTCGGACCGGCATCCATATGCAGAATGTAGCCGTGCCCGCGCAAACCCTGGACGGCAAGCTCACCCGCGACGAGATCTTCGTCGACCTCGCCGAAAGGGTCGCCGCGCTCACCGCGGCCGGCCGGACGCCTGGCCTGGGCACTGTCCTGGTGGGCGATGACCCCGGGTCGGGGGCCTACGTTCGCGGCAAGCACTCCGACTGTGCCAAGGTCGGTATCACCTCGATCCGGCGTGACCTGCCCGCCGACATCAGCCAGGGGCGCCTTCAGGACACCATCGACGAACTCAACGCCGACCCGGAATGCACCGGATACATCGTGCAGCTCCCGCTGCCGCGCCACCTCAACGAGAACGCCGCCCTGGAACGGATCGACCCGGCCAAGGACGCGGACGGTTTGCACCCCACCAACCTTGGCAAGCTCGTGCTCAACGAGGACGCGCCGCTGCCCTGCACCCCCCGGGGCATCGTGGCGCTGTTGCGCCGCTTCGACGTCGCGATCGACGGTGCGCATGTGGTGGTGATCGGCCGGGGTGTCACGGTCGGCCGGCCGCTCGGGCTGTTGCTGACGCGGCGCACCGAGAACGCGACAGTGACGTTGTGCCACACCGGAACCCGCGACCTCCCGGAGCTCACCCGTCAGGCCGACATCATCGTCGCCGCCGTCGGGGTACCGCACATGTTGACCGCCGACATGGTGCGTCCGGGTGCGGCCGTCGTCGATGTCGGGGTAAGCCGCGTCGAGGGCAAGCTCACCGGCGACGTGGCGCCCGGGGTCTGGGACGTCGCCGGGCAGGTGTCGCCGAATCCGGGCGGTGTGGGACCGCTGACGCGGGCGTTCCTGCTGACCAACGTGGTGGAGCTCGCAGAAGCCGCGCGATGAATGCGTGGGCGAGAAGGCAGTGGCCCATCCTCACGGTCACCGCGATCGGCTTGGTGGCACTGGTCCTGGTTGCGGCGGGATTCTGGCGGCGCGGTGCGCTGCTGATCGGGATCGGCGCCGGGGTGGCGGCAGCGTTGCGGTTGGTGCTGCCCGACGAGGAGGCCGGGCTGCTGGTGGTGCGGTCGCGCAATGTCGACTTCGCCGCGATGGCCTCGGTGTGCGCGGCAGTCCTCTATATCGCCGCGACCATCGATCCGCTGGGCACCAGCTAGCCGGCGAGTGTCGCGGCGATGCACACCGTGATGTAGGGCATCGCGATCCCGCTCGAGTTGGCCAGCGCGGGATGGGTGGCCAGTAGTTCGCGTACCTGATCGAGGGTCTGGGTGCGCACCTGGGCCGGGGAGGTGATGCAGTAGCTGCGGGAGGCCACATAGTCGATGAGGGTCTGCGGGGTCACGTAGTTGGTCCACTCCACCCGATGGCTCACCACATCGGTGAACGGCTCCGGCAGCACGACGGTGGTGTTGGCCCAGTCGTGCTCAAGGCCGACGATGCGGCCGAACTCCTTGACCCAGCCCAACCTTTCGTCTCGCACGTTCCACAGCAGCCCGAGCCGACCACCCGGCCGAAGCACCCGCGCGATCTCGGCTGCCGCCCGGTCCGCATCGAACCAGTGCCACGCCTGAGCCACTAGTACGGCATCAATGCTGTTGTCGGGCAATGGAATCTGTTCGGCAGTCCCCAGCAGAGCCGGCGTGTCCGGCAGTGTCGTACGCAGGACGTCTAGTAGTTCGGCGATCGGGTCTACGGCCACCACATAGAGCCCTCGCTCGATCAGGCGGCTCGTCAGCTTGCCGGTGCCGGCCCCGAGGTCGAGCACGTCGCGAGCACTGTTAGGCAGCAGCCAGTCGACGGCTTCCGGCGGGTATGACGGCCGGCCCCGCTCGTAAGCGGCCGCCTGGGAACCGAACGAGAGCGAGCGCTCCCGGCGGCCCCCGTCGGCGGTGGTCATCGACGCCGATCGCTGTCGGCCAGCGTCAGGGTCGACCGGATCAACTGTCCCACCGCCTCGGTCTCGACCAGGAATCCGTCGTGCCCGTAGATCGACTCGACCACCTCCAGGCCGTCGCAGCCCGGCAGCAGGTCGGCCAGTTCGGACTGCAACCGCAGCGGATAGAGCCGGTCGGAGGTGATCCCGCCGACCACCACCGGCACCGGGCAGGACCGCAGCGCCGCCGCGACACCGCCGCGGCCGCGGCCGACGTCGTGTCCGGACAGCGCGTCGGTCAGCGTCACGTAACTGCCGGCGTCGAACCGTCGGATGAGCTTCTCGCCCTGGTATTCGAGGTAGCTCTGCACCGAGTAGCGGCCGCCGGCCAGCGGATCCTCCTCGCCCTGGGCGTTGTTGCCGAACCGGGTGTCAAGTTCGGTCTCGCCGCGGTAGGTCAGGTGGGCGAACCGGCGGGCCAGTTGCAGCCCGTTGAGCGGGGCGCGGCCGGTGCCGTGGTAGTCCCCGCCCTGCCAGTCGGGATCGGTTCGGATGACGGCGACCTGGTTGCTCTGGGTACCGATCTGGTCCGCGGTCGCGCGTGCTCCGACGGCCAGCACCAGTGCCGCCCGAACCCGCTCGGGATAGCCGACCATCCACTCCAGTGCGCGCGCCCCGCCCATCGAACCGCCCACCACCGCCGCCACCTCGGAGATGCCCAGCTCGGCCAGTGCGGCGACGTCGGCATTGACCTGGTCGCGCACCGTGATCACCGGAAACCTTGAGCCCCAGGGCTTTCCGTCGGGAGCCGGCGAGCTCGGGCCGGTGGAACCGCGGCATCCGCCCAGGACGTTGGTTGCCACTGCGCACCAGCGGTCGGTGTCGATCGGTGCGCCCGGACCGGCGATGCCATTCCACCAGCCGGGGATGTTCGAGTCACCGGTGAGCGCGTGCAGGACGACGACGACGTTGTCGCGGTTGGGGGAGAGCTCGCCCCATCGTTGGACCGCGATCGAGACGTCGTCGATCACTTCGCCGCTCTCCAGGGTCAGCGGGCCGATATCGACGATGTCGAGGTCGCCCTCGGCGGGCAGGGTCATGACGGGCTCCTGGGAGAGGGTCATCGCGCGCTCCCGGCGAAGCCTCGCTCAAGGTCGGCCAGGATGTCGTCGATGCCTTCGAGGCCAACAGCCAGCCGGACCAGGCCGGGCGTGACGCCGGAGGCGAGTTGCTCCTCGGCGGAGAGCTGCTGGTGGGTGGTCGATGCTGGATGGATCACCAGCGAGCGCACGTCGCCGATATTGGCCACGTGGCTGTGCAGCCTCAGGGCGTCGACGAAGGCCTTGCCGGCTTCGATGCCGCCGGTCAATTCGAAGGACAGCACCGCTCCGGTTCCCCTGGGCGCCAGCTTCTTCGCCCGCTCGAACCACGGCGAGCCGGGCAGCCCGGCGTAGTTGACGCTCACCACTCCCTGGTGGCCGGCGAGGTACTCGGCGACCTTCTGGGCATTGGAAACGTGACGCTCCATCCGCAGGCTCAGGGTCTCCAAGCCCTGGGCGATCAGGAACGCGTTGAAGGGGGACGCCGCCGAGCCGAGATCGCGCAGCAGTTGCACCCGGGCCTTGAGAGCGAACGCCGGAGCGCCCAGGTCAGCGAACACCACGCCGTGATAGCTGGGGTCGGGGGTGGTGAAACCCGGGAATCGTCCGGTGGTCCAGTCGAAAGTGCCGCCATCGACGATCACCCCGGCGATCGCGGTGCCGTGGCCGCCGAGGTATTTGGTGGCCGAATGCACCACGATGTCCGCGCCCTGGGCGAGCGGCTGAATTAGGTACGGCGTGGCGACGGTGTTATCGACGATGAGGGGCAGGCCGTTGTCGTGCGCGACCGCAGATATGCCCGGGGTGTCGAGGATGTCGATCTTCGGATTGGAGATCGTCTCGCCGTAGAACGCTTTGGTGTTGGGCCGCACCGCCGCCCGCCAGGCGTCCAGGTCGTCGGGGTCGTCGACGAATGTGGTCTCGATGCCCAGCTTCGGCAGTGTGTGGTGGAAGAGGTTGTAGGTGCCGCCGTACAGCCGCGGGCTGGACACGATGTGATCGCCCGCCCCGGCGATGTTGAGGATCGCGAAGGTTTCGGCGGCCTGCCCGGAGGCCAGGAACAGTGCAGCAACGCCACCCTCCAGTGCGGCGATCCGCTGCTCGACGACGTCGCTGGTCGGGTTCATGATGCGGGTGTAGATGTTGCCCGGCTCGGCCAGGCCGAACAGCGCGGCGGCGTGGTCGGTGTTGTCGAAGGTGTAGGAGGTGGTCTGGTAGATCGGCAGCGCGCGTGCATGCGTCGCGGCGTCCGCGCTCTGCCCGGCATGGATCTGTTTGGTCTCGAAGGACCACTCGTCGAGAGTCGGGGGTGCGGTCGTACTCATGAGGAATCCCTGCCCTATCTGGGGTCCGTCATGGCGGACCCGCGCTTGCCTCGCAGCCGGTCGGGGCTGCTCAACCTGGTAATCACCCGGGGCACCCCACCGCGGTTGGAGGGTTGCCGGCCAGCGAGCCGGGGCTTGACGCTGGCACTCATGACCAAGTCGGAGCCTATCGCACAACAGCGATAACTGGCCAGCAGGTCAGTCCAGAGCCCTCGAGCGGCCCCTTGTAAGGTTGGCCCCGCGAGCACGCGCTCGCCGGTGCGAGGAGGATGGGCAACTCAGATGTCGAGCAAGATCAAGGTCGAGGGCACCGTGGTGGAGCTCGATGGCGACGAGATGACACGCATCATCTGGAAGCTGATCAAGGACACCCTGATCCTGCCGCATCTCGACGTGAACCTTGAGTACTACGACCTCGGGATGGAGCACCGCGACGCCACCGACGACCAGGTGACCATCGACTCCGCCCACGCGATCCTCAAGCACGGCGTCGGCGTCAAGTGCGCCACCATCACCCCCGACGAGGCCCGGGTCAAGGAGTTCAACCTCAAGAAGATGTGGCTCTCGCCCAACGGGACCATCCGCAATATCCTCGGCGGCACCATCTTCCGCGCCCCGATCGTCATCTCCAATATCCCGCGTCTGGTCCCGGGGTGGACCAAGCCGATCATCATCGGCCGGCATGCCTTCGGTGATCAGTACCGGGCCACCAACTTCAAAGTGGACCGGCCCGGAACGGTGATGCTCAGCTTCACCCCCGACGACGGCAGCGAGCCGATCGTGCACGAGGTGGTGCACATCCCCGAGGACGGCGGTGTGGTGATGGGGATGTACAACTTCAAAAAGTCAATCCAGGACTTCGCCCACTCGACGTTCAGCTATGCGCTGGTGCAGAACTACCCGGTGTACCTGTCGACCAAGAACACCATCCTCAAGGCCTATGACGGCATGTTCAAGGACGAGTTTCAGCGGATCTTCGACGAGGAGTACAAGGCCGAGTTCGACAAGCGCGGCCTGACCTACGAGCACCGCCTGATCGACGACATGGTTGCCTCCTGCCTGAAGTGGGAGGGCGGCTACGTGTGGGCCTGCAAGAAC
>CAMCWJ010000018.1 GCA_945882475.1 Bifidobacterium breve | reverse complement strand
TCCAGGTTCGCGCGGCTGAGCAGTTGCGCGAGCAGATGGTGGCAGCCGCCCGACAGGGGGCGATCAACCTCACCACCATCGACCACGAACGCGCTGAGCAGGACGTGCAGGCCATCCTGGACTCCTCGACCGGGGAGTTCCGCGACGACTTCGCCAGGCGCGCAAAGCCTTTCACCGAGGCGGCCAAGCAGGCCCGGTCAAAATCGGTCGGCACTGTCAACGAGGCGGCCTTGGAGTCGGTCAGCGGCGATCAGGGCCGCGTCCTGGTGGCGATGACGGTCATGACGTCCAATCGTGGCTTGCCCGAGCAGAATCCGCAGGCCTGGCGCATGCGGGTGACGGTCAGTAAGGCAGATGACGCCATCAAGGTTTCCGCCGTGGAGTTCATTCGGTGAGGCTTCCCGCACAGCTGACGCCGGACCGGTTGCGCAGGATCGGCCTGCCTCTGGTGGCGATTCTGCTTCTGGCCGGTGCGATCTGGTTCTTCGTCGACGGCGCCGAACGCCGGGACGCCGCCGCGGCCGGCGATGACGCGGTTCGGGCGGCCCGGGACTCGATCACGGCGATGCTCAGCTACCGGCCCGACACCGCGGGGAAGGAACTCGACGCCGCAAGGGTGCATCTGACCGGCAAGTTCCTCGATGACTACACCCAGTTGATCAAGACCGTGGTGGTTCCCGAGGCCACTCAGAAGCGGATCACCTCGGCAGTCCAGGTGCCGGCCGCCGCCGCGGTCTCGGCACAATCCGACCGCGCCGTCGTGCTGGCCTTCGTGGACCAGATCCGCACGGTGGGCTCGGCGGCCCCTGCCCAGACCTCGTCGAGTGTGCGGGTGAGCCTGGAAAAGGTGGACGGCCGGTGGCTGATCGCCGCCTTCGAACCGATTTGAACAGTTGAGGGATCAGACCCAAGGAGTTGACGATGAGCCCGCCCAACAGGATCGAGGTGACGGCGGCGACGGTGACCCTGAGCGCCTTGACCTGGGAGCCAGCGGATGACCCGAATGCCCCGATTGCCTTGTGTCTGCACGGTTTTCCCGACACCGCCCACGGCTTCCGGAAGCTCGCACCGCACCTGGTGGCGGCGGGATACCGGGTGGTGGCACCGTTCATGAGGGGCTATGCCCCATCATCGGTGCCCACCGACGGGGCCTATCACCTCGGCGCGTTGATGGACGATGCGCTGCAGGTGCGGGCGGCCTGCAACCCGACCGACGCCGACGTCGTGATCGGCCACGACTGGGGGGCCATCGCAGCGACCGGTCTGGCAGCCATGCCGGAGAGCCCGTTCGTCAAGGCGGTGGTGATGTCGGTACCGCCGTCGGCGACCCTGCAGGCGCCCCGCCCGCGCCGACTCCTGCGACTGCTTCCGGCGCAACTGGCGCGCAGTTGGTACATCTCTTACTTCCAGCTGCCGGCATTGCCGGAACGCTCGGCGTCGTGGATCCTGCCGCTGCTATGGCGACGCTGGTCGCCCGGATACGACGGTGCCGAGGATCTACGCTGGGTCAACGACGCGATCGGGACGCCCGAGCGTTGGCGGGCTGCGCTTGGGCCGTACCGGGCCACCATCCGCAACTACCGCCCGCCGGCCCGCTACGCCGAGTTGCACCGCTGGTGGACTGAGCCGCCGAGGCTACCCACGCTGTACTTGCACGGAGCCCAGGATGGTTGCATGACAGCCGATTTCACCGAATTCGTCGCTGCCGCCCTGCCCGGCGGCAGCGCTGTGGCCGTCGTCGAGCAAGCCGGGCACTTCCTGCAACTCGAGCAACCCGACGAGGTCGGGCGGCGCATCGTCGACTTCCTCATCCCCTGAGCTCCCCGCGCCCCGGGAGAATGGCGTACATGGGAGCCATGGCGGCGGTCGACGCGCAGATGCTGCTGTTGTCGGCCAAGGTTCCCAACGACCAGTTCCTGCTGTACGCCTTCGACGGAACGCCGGGTGACGTCGGTCTGGCCTTGGCGGAGGTGCGCGCCAATGCTGAGCGCTTCGGTGAGCTGCACCAGCGGGTGGCAGACGATCATCCGTGGCGCTTTCCGCGATGGGAGTCCGGACCCCTCAGCGCCGGGCAGTTCACCATGCACACCGCCGACAGCTGGCAGAGTTGTCTGGACTCGGTGGGGATGCTGGCCGGCGATCAGCTCGATCCGGCCCAGATGTGCTGGCGGGTGCACGCCTTCCCGTCGGTTCCGGATGTGCCTCCCGAGAGCAGGCCAGGCTCGGTGGTGGTGGTTCAGATGGCCCACGCGCTCGGTGACGGGACCCGGTCGGCGGCGCTAGCCGCAGCACTGCTGGGCCGACGGCGCGCATTGCCGCAGACCGGGCCGCCGGACCGCGGTTTCCTACCGTGGCGTGCGCTGGCCGCTGCCCGTGCGCACCGCAGCCTCATCGCTGATACCGCGAGCGGAGCCCTCGCGCCGCCGGGTCAGCCCCGGCCGGTGCTGAGCATCAACGCCCGATCCGGCGCAGCGCCGGTGCTGCGCACCGTCGTCGTGGACCGCGGCGCGTTGCCCGGAGGAACCGTGACCGTGGGTGCGCTGCTGGTGATTTCCGAGGCGCTGGCGGGCTATCTCAGCGAGCGCGGCGAGGACGTCAGCCGACTTGCCGCCGAGGTCGCGATGTCCGACCGGGCAGTTATACCTAGGGCGCACAACAACTTCCGAACGGTTGGGGTGGGTCTGTTTCCCGAGCTGAGCCGGCCGGCGCGGGCTCAGGAGATCGTCCGTGAACTGGCCGCGCACCGCGCTCGCGGCGAGCACCCCGCGACGGCTGCCTCGGCGGCGGCGTTCGCCGCGGTGCCGGCGTGGCTGCTGCGCTGGGGTATGAGCCGTTTCGACCCCGAAGCGCACTCGACGACGGTCACCGGACACACGGTGGTTTCCAGCGTCGACCGGGGACCTGCCGACCTGGCGTTCGGCGGCTCGCCGGTGGTGCTTACCGCCGGATACCCGGCGCTCTCATCGATGATGAGCCTCACCCACGGCGTGCACGGTATCGGCGACACCGTCGCCTTGAGCGTGCACGCCGACCCGGCCACCATCGACGTCGATGCCTACCTCGGGCAACTGACCCGCGCGCTGAGACGGCCCGCCTAGACATTGGTGCGAGAATCGGGCCCGTCGTGGTCCAAACCCGTGTTTTTCGGCGCCCGTGCAGTTAGGAAAGACAGATGGGATTTCTCAAACAGGAAGTGCCCGTTGTCGACTTCGAGCAGTGGAGTAGGGGCACCCGCGCCGAGAAGATCAAGCCGATGGCTCGGCATTGGGCCGAAGTCGGTTTCGGCACCCCGGTGGTGCTGCACCTGTTCTACGTGGCCAAGATCGGTCTCTACATCCTGTTCGGAGCGGTGTTCGCGCTGGCGACCAGCGGGATCGACGGCTGGAGCAACATCGGGCAGTGGTGGACCGAGCCGATCGTCCTGCAGAAGGTTGTGCTCTACACCATGTTGTTCGAGATCCTCGGCCTCGGCTGTGGTTTCGGTCCACTGAACAACCGGTTCTACCCGCCGATGGGATCGGTGCTGTACTGGTTGCGGCCCGGCACCATTCGGCTGCCACCGTGGCCGAACCGGGTGCCGCTCACCCGGGGTGACAACCGCGAACCGGTCGACGTGCTGCTTTACGGTGCACTGCTGACGATGCTCGTTGTCGCGCTGTTCTCCGACGGCACCGGCCCCGACCCAGCGCTGGGCACCGACATCGGCCTGTTGCCGGCGTGGCAGTCGTGGACGATTCTGGCCCTGGTGGCCTTGGCCGGCCTGCGCGACAAGGTCCTCTTCCTGGCGATCCGTGGTGAGGTGTACGTCCCGTTCGTGGTCGCCTTCCTGTTCGGCGGACCCAACGTCCTGATCGCGGCCAAACTCGCCTGCGTGGTGATCTGGATGGGCGCGGCCACCTCGAAACTCAACAAGCACTTCCCGTTCGTCATCTCCACGATGATGTCCAACAGCCCGGTGGTGCGGGCCCGGTGGCTCAAGCGCAGGTTCTTTGAGAACTTTCCCGACGATCTGCGCCCGGGGCGGCTGTCGCGGGTTCTGGCCCACGTCAGCACCGCCATCGAGATGTGTGTGCCTCTGGTGCTGTTGTTCAGCCACGGCGGCTGGCCGACCGCCATCGCTGCAACCGTGATGGTGTGCTTCCACCTCGGCATCCTGTCGGCCATCCCGATGGGGGTGCCCCTGGAGTGGAACGTCTTCATGATCTTCGCCATGCTGACCCTGTTCGTCGGCCACTCGGAGATCGGACTGGGCGATATGACGAACCCGTGGCCGGTCATCCTGTTTGTCGTCATGGCCGGGATCGTCATCGCCGGAAATCTGTTCCCCCGCAAGATCTCCTTCCTGCCCGGCATGCGCTACTACGCCGGCAACTGGGACACGACGCTGTGGTGCATCACACCGTCGGCCGAGGCGAAGATCGCCGCGGGGATCGTCTCGATCGCCAACATGCCGGCCGCCCAACTCGAGAAGTTCTACGGCAGCAAGGAGGCCGCGCAGATTCCGCTCTACATGGGGTATGCGTTCCGCGGATTCAACACCCACGGCAAGGCGTTGTTCACGCTGGCGCACCGGGCGATGGCCGGGTACGACGAGGCCGGTTACTCCGTCACCGACGGCGAGCGGATCTGCAGCATGGCGATCGGCTGGAACTTCGGTGACGGGCACATGCACAACGAGCAACTGATCGCCGCGATGCAGCGGCGCTGCCAGTTCGAGCCGGGCGAGGTTCGGGTGGTGCTACTCGATGCGCAGCCGATCCACAACCAGACTCAGCGCTACCGCCTCGTCGATGCCGCCACCGGTCAGTTCGAAAGTGGATTCGTCGAGGTCGCCGACATGGTGATAAGGCAGCCCTGGGACGACGACCTGCCGGTGCACGTTGACCAGCGCGGACCCGATGCTGACCGAACGGTGGGTTGACCCCGGCCGTCGGTGACCGGTACCGCGGTGCTATGAATCGAAGATCAACATCACCCCACTTAAAGGAGTATTCCGATGGCGGAAGCGGTAATTGTCGAGGCTGTGCGCGCACCCGTCGGTAAGCGCAATGGCGGACTGTCCGGCGTGCACCCTGCTGAACTGTCGGCACAGGTCCTTAACGGCCTTGCGCAACGGGCGGGAATCGATCCCGAGATCATCGATGACGTCATCTGGGGTTGCGTCATGCAGGCCGGTGAGCAGGCGTTGGATATCGCGCGTACCGCGGTGCTGACGGCCGGCTGGCCGGAGACCATCCCCGGTGTGACCGTCGACCGGCAGTGCGGCTCCAGCCAACAGTCGGTGCACTTCGCCGCGGCGGGTGTCGTGGCGGGCCACTACGACGCCGTCATCGCCGGTGGTGTCGAGTCGATGTCGCGGACCCCGATGGGAGCCTCGCTGGCCAATGGCGGTAACCCCTACCCGGCGAACTTCAAGAGCCGCTACACCCGAACCCCCAACCAGGGCATCGGTGCGGAAATGATGGCCGAGAAGTGGGGCCTGACCCGCACCATGCTCGACCAGTTCTCGCTGGACTCCCACGAGAAAGCCGGTAAGGCACAGAGTTCCGGCGCCTTCGACGACCAGATCGTCGGGATCAGAGTGAGCGCCGATGGCGCGGAAGACACAGTCGTGCTGAAGGACGAGGGCATCCGCTTGGGCACCACCCTGGAGAAGATGGCCGCGCTCAAGACGGTGTTCAAAGAGGACGGTGTGATCCACGCCGGTAACTCATCGCAGATCTCCGACGGCTCGGGTGCGCTGCTGTTCATGTCGGCGGAGAAAGCGAAATCATTGGGCCTCAAGCCGATTGCCCGCGTGCACACCGCCTGTCTGGCGGGCGCCGATCCGGTGATGATGCTGTCTGCGCCGATTCCGGCCACCCAGAAGGCGCTGCAGCGTTCCGGCTTGAGCGTTGACGATATCGGCGTCTTCGAGGTCAACGAGGCCTTCGCTCCGGTGCCGATGGCCTGGCTCAAGGAGATCGGTGCCGACGAGAAGAAGCTCAATCCCAACGGTGGCGCAATCGCGTTGGGTCACCCCCTCGGCGGTTCGGGTGCCCGGATCATGACCACGATGCTCTATCACATGCGGGACAACAACATTCGTTACGGCCTGCAGACCATGTGCGAAGGCGGCGGACAGGCCAACGCCACCATTCTCGAACTGCTTTAATGGCCGACGCGGTATCTGACGGTCCGACTCCTCAAGGATCGTCATCGGACGAAGTCCCCGGCGCTCGCCCCGAGCGCCGGGGCCACATTCTGGTTATCACGATTAATCGGCCTGACGCCCGCAATGCGGTCAACGCCGCGGTCAGCATCGGCGTCGGCGATGCGCTGCAGCAGGCGCAGGATGATCCGGAAATCTGGGCGGTGGTGATCACCGGTGCCGGCGACAAGTCGTTCTGCGCCGGAGCCGATCTGGTCGCGCTCTCGCGGCGGGAGAACATCTACCATCCGGATCACCCCGAGTGGGGCTTCGCCGGCTACGTCTCGCATTTCACCGACAAGCCGACCATCGCGGCTGTCAACGGAACCGCACTCGGGGGTGGCACCGAACTCGCGCTGGCCAGCGACCTGGTGGTCGCGCGGCGCGGTGCGAAGTTCGGCCTACCCGAAGTCAAACGCGGGCTTATCGCGGCGGCCGGCGGAGTGTTCCGGATCGTCGATCAACTACCCCGCAAGATCGCGATGCAACTACTGGTCACCGGCGATCCGATCAGCGCCGAGGAGGCGCAGCGGTGGGGCCTGGTCAATGAGATCGTCGAGGACTCCGAATCGGTGCTCGACGCCGCACTGGCCCTGGCGCAGCGGATCACCGTCAACGCGCCACTGGCGGTGCAGGCCAGCAAGCGGGTCGCCGCCGGGGTCGACGACGGCGCTATCACCGACGAGAAGGCCCGATGGGATCGTTCCAACCGGGAGACGCGGGCCGTCTTCAAATCCGAGGACGCCAGGGAAGGGCCGCTGGCTTTCGCCGAGAAGCGCCCGCCGGTCTGGAAGGCCCGCTAAGGCCTGAACCCGGGCCGGACCTAACTCAGGCGGCCGGCTTCGCGGTAGTCGTCGGAGCGGCTGCGGTGGTGGTGGGGGCCGCCTCTGACGCCGACGCCGGAGCCGCTGAGGTTGTCGGCGCCGCGGATTCACTGTCCGCTGGCGCCGAGGTGGTCGCCGGAGCGCTGGTGGTGGCACTCGCCGAGGCCGACGGGGTAGTCGTCTCCGAGGTGGTCGCGTCGCCTGCTTCGGCGGCCGGCACCGGCGGCGTCAGCACTGTGTCGATCATGTAGATGTAGGCGCCGCGTGAGGCGTACGCGCACACCACCCGGTTGTCGTTGACCTTGATGTCGCCACCCTTGCCGGTGACGACCACCGGACGGCCGTCCTGGGTCGGCATCTTGCCCTGTACGTCGTTGGGGCCGAGATAGCCGAGCACCATGTGGTAGAAGAGCGTCGGCAGCAGCACCACCGGGTCGGTCTTGAGGGTCTCGAGTGTGGCTGCGTCGAGCTTGGCGAACGCGGCGTCGGTCGGCGCGAAGACCACGTACGGGCCGCCGTCGAGGACGCTGACGATGTTGATATCGGGATTGAGCTGGCCCGAGATGGCAGCGCTGAACGTGCTCAGGTCCGGGTTGCTGGCGATGGCCTGCGAGCCGGTCTGAAGCGCCATCGAGGCGATTGATCCGGCACCGGTGGGCACCTTGTTGCGATAGGCGTCGCACCCCGGGCCCTGCGGGTCGGGGACCTTGGTCGACGTCGGTGCCGGGGCGGCTGTCGTCGGTGCCGGCGGGGCAGGAGAGGGGGCCGGATCGGCGTAGGCCTGCACAGCCGTCGGAATCGCCACGGCGATCGCTGCGAACGCTGCGGCCACGCCGAGGGTCTTGGTACGAGTGCTCACGTCGCTTCTCCTGAGTCGTGTTCTACCGCGGAATCCGATGGGGGATTTCGCAGAGGGATACCGCCTGGGGAATCGTAGTCGGTGGGCGATTCGTTACTCAAAACGCCGAACCAGGTGGTGGACCCGTAGGCCCTGGCGGAAAGCGGCGGCGTCGGCCTTACGATGACCGCTATGCCCGACCCGCGGATCGTGACCCCGCTGATCGTGACCGTAGCCGGTCACACCCCGCAGTTGGACCCCGAATCCTGGGCCGCTCCCACTGCCAACCTGATCGGCCAAGTGCGGTTGGCCGCGCGGGTCGGCGTCTGGTACTCGGTCACGCTGCGGGCCGAGGCCGAACTGATCGACATCGGGCCCGGCAGCAACATCCAGGACGGCGTCACGGTGCACGTCGACCCCGGGTTTCCGGTCAGCGTCGGTGCCGGGGTGAGCGTCGGCCACAACGCGGTTTTACACGGGTGCACGGTCGAGGACGGCGTGTTGATCGGCATGGGTGCGATCGTGCTCAATGGCGCGGTCATCGGTGCGGGCTCGCTGGTGGCTGCCGGAGCGTTGATTCCCCAGGGTGTCGTGGTCCCGCCGCGCTCCCTGGTCGCCGGGGTACCCGGCAAGGTGCGCCGCGAACTCAGCGACGCCGAAGTGGCCGCCAACCGCCACAACGCCGCCGTCTACGAACATCTCGTCGACCTGCACCGCAGCGCTGTGCAGGGCTGACCGCGTGACGCAACCCGGCGAGATCCCCGCTGCCGCCACCACATTCCCGGTGCCGCAGCAGGAACGGCCCGCGGTGATTCGTCGGCGGCGTCTCATCGTGTGCGTGGTTCTGGTGGTCGGCGCGGTGTTGCTCGGCTACTCGCTGCGAAGCGCGCCGGGCGCGGAGTCGTTCTACCTCTCGGCGCTTTCGGTCGGAGCGGTGTGGATCGTTGGCACGATCCTGTCCGGCCCGCTGCACCTGGGCAGCCTCAACTGGCGGGGTAGGAATCGGCGCCCGGTGCTCACCGGAATCGTGGTCGGGGTGCTGCTGGGCGCGATCTTCCTGGTCGGTGGATTGGTGGCCCGGGAGATCCCGCCGATCGCCGAGCGCATCACCCGGGTTCTCGAGTTCACCAACCACGGCCACCTCGGCCTGATCGTGCTGATCGCCCTGTTCAACGCTGTCGCCGAGGAGTTGTTCTTCCGAGGTGCGCTCTACACCGCACTCGGCCGGTTTTATCCGGTGGCGATTTCGACTCTGCTGTTCGTGTGCGCGACGTCGGCCAGCGGCAACGCCATGCTGGGCTTCGCCGCGCTGATCTTGGGCGCGGTGTGTGCCTATGAGCGCCGTGCCACCGGCGGTGTGCTGGCACCGGTTCTCACCCACCTGGTGTGGGGCCTGATCATGGTGCTGGCGCTGCCGCCGATCTTCGGGTTGTAGCTCACGCGTCGGTGAAATTCGCCGCCCGGCGCTGCTGAAAAGCCTTGGTGCCCTCCACGAAGTCTCGCGAATGCAGCAGCGCCCACTGTCCTTCGACCTCGCGGTCGATCGCGGCGTCGAGTTCGGTCAGCGTCGCGGCGTTGATGGCCTGCTTGGTCTTACGCAGCGCCACTGCCGGTCCGGACACCAACTTCTCGATCACCGACTCCACCCCGGCGGCCAGGTCGTCGGGTGGATAGACCGCACTGACCAGGCCGTAGTCCAAGGCCTCGGCGGCCGTGATGCGCTCGGCCAGCAGCGCCAACCGCATTGCCCGGATCCGGCCGATCGCGGCGGCCACCAGCGCTGAGGCACCGCCATCGGGCATCAGTCCGATCTTGGTGAACGCCAGCAGGAAGAACGCATTCTCCGAAGCCAGGACGACGTCGCAGACCAATGCCAGCGAGACTCCGACCCCGGCCGCCGGCCCGTGAACAACCGCGACAACCGGCTTGGGTAGCGCCGCGATAGCGCGCACCGTTCGGTTGGCTTCGGCGAGCAGCGGATCGACCGTCGGTGAAATCGTCGCGGCTGCTTGGTCTTCCGCGCTGATCCCCGCGCCCGAGCTGAAGCCGCGCCCGGCACCTCCGAGGCGCACCACCCTCACAAGCGGGTCGGTGGCGGCCTGTTCCAGCGCGTCGGCCGCTGTCTTGAGCATGGCTTCGGTGAGCGAGTTGAGGCTGTCGGGCCGATTGAATGTCAGCGACAGCACACCGCCGTCGAGTTCAACGGTGAGATCCGCGATGCCGGTGTAGTTCATGGCTGCACGGTAGACCCGGTGAACCGGACCTCGGCGCGGGAGGTACAAAGAGTGGGCTTCACTGACGAAGGGCGGTTGACCATGGCTGGACCACTGACAGGTTTGCGAGTCGTCGAACTGGCCGGGATCGGTCCCGGTCCGCACGCGGCGATGATCCTCGGCGACCTCGGCGCCGACGTGGTGCGGGTGGAACGGCCCCGAACCACGCCGAACCCCGGTCCGAGTAGGGACTACTCGTTGCGCAACCGTCGCTCAGTGGCGGCCGACCTCAAGAGCGACGAGGGTCGCGATCTCGTTCTGCGCCTCATCGCCAAGGCCGACGTGCTGATCGAGGGGTTCCGGCCCGGCGTCACCGAACGGCTGGGACTGGGCCCTCAGGACTGCGCCGTGCTCAACGACCGGCTGATCTACGCGCGGATGACCGGTTGGGGTCAGAGCGGACCGCGCAGCCAGCGTTCCGGCCACGACATCAACTACATCTCACTCAACGGCGTGCTGCACGCCATCGGCCGGGCCGGCGAGCGTCCGGTTCCGCCGCTGAACCTGGTCGGTGACTTCGGCGGCGGCTCGATGTTCCTGCTCGTCGGGATCTTGGCCGCGTTGTGGGAGCGGGAGCATTCAGGCAAGGGTCAGGTGATTGACGCCGCAATGGTCGACGGGTCCAGCGTGCTGGCCCAGATGATGTACGCCTTCCGGCACACCGGACTGTGGAGCGACGTGCGTGGCACCAACATGCTCGACACCGGAGCGCCCTACTACGACACCTACGAATGCGCCGACGGTCGCTATGTCGCGGTCGGGTCGATCGAGCCGCAGTTCTATGCCGAACTGCTTGAGAAACTCGGTCTGGACGCCGCCGAGCTGCCCGGCCAGAACGACGTTGCCCGCTGGCCGGAACTGCGGGCGATATTCACCGAGACCTTCGTCGCCCACGATCGCGACCACTGGGCGAGGATCTTCGCCGACAGCGACGCCTGCGTCACCCCGGTGCTGTCGTTCGCCGAGATCGAGACCGAGCCGCACAACACCGAGCGGGACACCTTCTACACCGAGGCGGGCTCGATGTTTCCCTCACCGGCCCCGCGGTTCTCCCGCACGGCTCCGGGCAAGCCGGCCCCGCCGGGAGTGCCCGGTGCCGACACCGAGGCCGTGCTGCGCGAGTGGGTATAGTCCCGGCCAACCAGTAGGTCGAGCCCTCGAAAGGAACACGCACGTGGAGATCAAGGATGCGGTAGCCGTCATCACCGGCGGCGCCTCAGGCCTGGGCCTGGCCACCGCCAAGGCACTTCTGGACTCCGGCGCCAAGGTGGTCATCCTGGACCTGCCGACCTCGAAGGGCGAGGACGTCGCCAAAGAGTTGGGCGACCGGGCCCGGTTCGCCCCGGCCGACGTCACCGACGAGGACGCGGTCACCGCGGCCTTCGATATCGCCGAGTCACTCGGTCCGGTGCGGATAGTGGTCAACTGCGCCGGTACCGGCGATGCGATCCGCGTGCTGGGCAAATCCGGGGTCTACCCACTTCACAAGTTCGCCCGCATCGTCAACATCAACCTGGTCGGCACCTTCAACGTGTTGCGCCTGGGTGCGGAGCGGATGGTCAAGAATGACCCGGTCGGTGAAGAGCGCGGCGTCATCATCAACACCGCCTCGGTCGCCGCCTTCGACGGACAGATCGGTCAGGCCGCCTACTCGGCGTCCAAGGGTGGCGTGGTCGGCATGACCCTGCCGATCGCCCGCGACCTGGCGGACAAAAAGATCCGCGTGATGACCATCGCGCCCGGCCTCTTCGACACCCCACTGCTGGCGGGATTGCCCGAGCCGGCCAAGGCCTCGCTCGGCGCGCAGGTGCCGCATCCCTCGCGGCTGGGCAACCCCGCCGAGTACGGTGCGCTGGCCGTGCACATCGTCGAGAACTCGATGCTTAACGGCGAGGTGATCCGCCTCGACGGCGCCATCCGGATGGCACCGCGCTAACAACCCGACAGCGGTAAGGAAGACGACATGGCACTGATCACCAAGTTCACCGAGGTGTTCGATATTGAGCACCCGATCGCCCAGGGCGGCATGCAATGGGTGGGTCGCGCCGAATTGGTTGCAGCCGTGGCTAATTCGGGAGCTCTTGGCTTCCTTACCGCGCTGACCCAGCCCACCCCGAAGGATCTGGCCAACGAGATCGCCAAGACCCGCGACCTCACCGACAAGCCGTTCGGGGTCAATCTCACGATCCTGCCCGCGATCAACCCGCCGCCCTACGACGAGTATCGGCAGGTCATCGTCGACGCCGGTATCAAGATCGTCGAGACGGCCGGCTCCAACCCGGCGCCGCATTTGCCGATCTTCCACGACAACGGAATCAAGGTGCTGCACAAGTGCACCTCGGTGCGCCATGCGGTGAAGGCGCAGAGCCTGGGAGTCGACGGCATCAGCATCGACGGCTTCGAGTGCGCCGGGCATCCCGGCGAGGACGACATTCCGGGCCTGGTTCTCATTCCGGCAGCGGCCAAGGAGATCGAGATCCCGATGATCGCCTCCGGCGGTTTCGGTGACGCCCGCGGGTTGGTGGCAGCCCTTGCTTTGGGCGCCGACGGGATCAACATGGGCACCCGATTCATGTGCACCGTCGAGTCCTGCATCCACCAGAACGTCAAGCAGGCCATCGTCGACGGCGATGAGCGTGGCACCGAGTTGATCTTCCGCACCCTGCACAACACCGCCCGGGTGGCCAGCAACTCGGTTTCCCGCGACGTGGTGGAGATTCTGGCCGGCGGCGGTCAGTTTGACGCCGTCAAGGACCTGGTGGCCGGATCCCGCGGCAGACGGGTCTTCGACGACGGCGACCTCGAGGCCGGGATCTGGTCGGTGGGCACGGTGATGGGTCTGATCCATGACATCCCGACCGTCGGCGACCTGGTCAGTCGGATCGTCGACGAAGCGCAGGACATCATCACCGGCCGGCTGGCCGGGATGGTCACGGTCGACGCCCGAGCCTGACCCCGAACGCGGTCCGGGCCGGAAATGACTGTGCCCGCCTGGTTTTCAGGCGGGCACAGTCGTATGTCGGGGCACGTCAAAGACGCGGTACGGCCCGTCGGGAGGGCCGGGGACGATCAGCTGGCGGTGGCCAGCGGGGTGAGATCCTCGAACTGCTCAGAGGTGTCACCCTCCACGAGGACGTCGCCGTGATAGAGCGCGTCGAAGTCAATTTTGATGACATCAGCGCTGGTGTCGTCAATCCACATGGGTGGAAGCCTATGGGTCACGATTAAGGAATCATTGAGTAACGGTTCGGAATTTGGTGGCAATCTTACCGGTGGGTAACCGACCGGGGTCCGGGTTGACCGGTGCCGGTTACGCGAGCAGACTTGGCGGGCAGATCAAGTTAGCTGGACGGCAGATAGGATAGCGGTTGTGCTGCATCGTATCGCCATCATGGCTATTCGCTCGCCGCGCCTGATCCTGGCCATTGCCGGCTTGCTGATGGTGGTCTGCGCAGTACTCGGAATCCCGGTCGCCAAGCACCTCTCCGCGGGCGGGTTCCAGGATCCTGGCTCGGAGTCCGCGCGCGCCGCGCAGGTGCTCAGCGAAAAGTTCGGACTCAGCGATCAGCAGCTGCTCATCACGGTCAATGACCCCTCCGGCGCCACCGGCGGACCGGCCACCGCTGCCGGAACCGATATCGTCGCCCGCCTCGATGCCTCGCCCAACGTGCTCAGCGTGACCTCGCCGTGGACCTCGCCGCCCGCCGCCGCCGCGGAGCTTCTCAGCACCGACGGCAAGACCGGTCTGATCGTCGCCACCTTGGCGGGCGGGGAGAACAAGGCGCAGGAGTATGCCTCGGAACTGGCCGATCCGGTGGTCGGCGAACGGGACGGCATGACTATCCGGGCCGGCGGCAGCGCGATCATCATCAAGCAGATCAACCAGGTGACCATGAACGACCTGCTGCGGATGGAGGCGATCGCCGTTCCGCTCAGCTTCCTGGTGCTGGTGTGGGTGTTCGGCGGCGCGATCGCCTCGATGCTGCCCTTGGTGGTGGGCCTGATGGCGGTCCTCGGGGCGATGTCGGTGCTGCGCGTGCTGACCGGTTTCACGGAGGTCTCGATCTTCGCGCTCAACATCACCACGGCGCTGGGCCTGGCGTTGGCCATCGACTACACATTGCTGATTGTCAGCCGCTACCGCGACGAAGTCGGATCCGGTGCAACACCGGAGGCCGCACTCATACGCACGATGTGCACTGCTGGGCGAACCGTCCTGTTCTCCGCGGTGACGGTGGCGTTGTCGCTCTCAGCGCTGCTGCTCTTCCCCATGTATTTCCTCAAATCCTTCGCCTACTCCGGGGTCGCCACCGTTGCGTTCGCGGCGGCCGCCGCGGTGATCGTCACCCCGGCCGCGATCGTCTTCCTGGGGGACCGGCTGAACTCCTTCGACATCCGGCGTTGGCTGCGCCGCGTGCTGGGCCGGGCCGAGCCCGTCGCCAAGCCGGTCGAGGAATTGTTCTGGTACCGGTCCACCAAATTCGTCATGCGCCGGGCTGTCCCGATCGGGACCGTCATCGTGGCCCTCCTGGTCCTGCTCGGTACACCCTTCCTGCGCATCCAGTTCGGCAGCCCCGACGATCGTGTGCTGCCCAAGTCGGCGTCCGCACACCAGGTGGGCGACCAGCTGCGCAATGACTTCCCGAGTAATCTCGACAACGGCCTGAGCATCGTCGTGCCCGAGGCGACGGGCGCCACCGGACCCGAGCTGGACCGCTACGCCGCCGATCTATCCCGGGTACCCGATGTGACGCTGGTGTCGGCTCCCGGCGGAACCTTCGTGAACGGCAGCAGGACCGGCCCGCCGTCGGCCCCCGCCGGCATCGCCGACGGCAGTGCGTTCCTGTCGGTCCGCAGCACCGCACCGCTGTTCTCCGATGCGTCCAAGGATCAGCTTGACCGGTTGCACGCTGTTGCCGAACCGGCGGGCCGCGACGTTCTGATCGCAGGCGGCGCGCAGATGAGCCGGGATATCGTCTCGGCCGTCACCTCCCGAATGCCGTTGGTGCTCAGCCTGATCGGAGTGATCACGTTCATTCTGCTGTTCCTTTTGACGGGCAGCCTGGTATTGCCGTTGAAGGCGCTGGTGCTCAATGTGCTGTCGCTGTCGGCGGCTTTCGGGGCACTGGTATGGGTGTTCCAAGAGGGCCATCTCGGCGCGTTGGGCACCACCCCGACCGGCACCATGGAGGCGAACATCCCGGTGCTGATGTTCTGTATCGCCTTCGGTCTGTCGATGGACTACGAGGTGTTTCTGCTCGCCCGGATCCGCGAATTCTGGCTGCAGTCCGGGCGGACCCGCGCCGACAGCGATGAGTGTGTGGCATTGGGTCTGGCACACACCGGGCGGGTGGTGACCGCCGCAGCCCTGATTATGGCGATCGCCTTCGCCGCGTTGATCGCGGCTCAGGTGTCCTTCATGCGGATCTTCGGACTGGGGTTGACGCTGGCGGTGCTGGTCGACGCCACCCTGGTGCGGATGGCGTTGCTCCCGGCATTCATGAGGCTGATGGGCCGGCGGAACTGGTGGGCCCCGCGTCCGCTGGTGCTTCTGCACGAGCGCATCGGGATCAGCGAGGAGGCGCCCGAGTTGGTCCATGATGGCGAACGCCGCCGTGCCGCGGTGCCGACGGGCGGCACCGGCTGAACCGGTCGCTAGGGTGGTCCCGATGACAGAAACGCTGGACCACCCCTTCTTCGCGCGGATATGGACGCTGATGTCCGCTCACGAGACCCCACTGTTGCGCAGGTTGCGCGGCGAGAACCTGGCCGGCCTGTCCGGCCGGGTGCTCGAGGTGGGCGCCGGAACCGGAACCAATTTCGCCTACTACCCCGACACCGTCTCAGAGGTGGTGGCGCTGGAACCCGAGACCCGGCTGGCGCCTGCTGCCCGCGCCGCAGCAGCGGCGGCATCGGTACCGATCGCGGTCATCGAATCCACCATCGAGACCATGCCCGCCGCAGAGCCATTCGACGCGGTCGTCTGCTCGCTGGTGCTGTGCTCGGTCGCTGATTCCGAAACCGTTCTGCACCAACTGAACTCAGTACTCAAACCCGGTGGTGAATTGCGGTACTTCGAGCATGTCGCCAGTGCGGGCTGGCGCGGCGGGGTGCAACGCCTCGCGGATTTCACTGGCTGGCCGCGGATTGCCGGCAACTGCCATACGCACCGCTATACCGAACGTGCGATCACCGGGGCGGGTTTCACCATCGAGGCCGCCCGGCGGCAGTGGACGTTTCCGGCCTGGGTTCCGCTCCCGGTCTCCGAGATCGCACTCGGCCGGGCCGTCAAGAACGGTTAGGGGAGTCCTCGAGAAGCGCAGGCAGTCGCTGCAGCAACCCGGGCAGTGCCGTGCCGGCGGACTCGCGGATCGTTACCGTGGCCGATTCCGACAGCGGGGTGGACTCGGGGTTGACTTCCACCACCACGGTGCCGCGCGTCAGGGCGTACTCGGGTAGGCCCGCCGCCGGGTAGACCAGCCCAGAGGTGCCGACCACCACCAGTACGTCGGCGTGGGCGACCGCCTCGACAGCGGCCCGCCACGCATCGTCGGGCAGTTGCTCCCCGAACCAGACGATCCCCGGGCGGATCAGCCCGCCGCACTCGCACGATGGCGGCATTTTCTCCAGTTCCGCCTCGGGCATTTCGGGCAGCGGCTGGTGATAGCGCGAACCGCAGGTGTCGCACCAGAACTCGAACAGGCTGCCGTGCAAGTGATACACGGTGCGACTGCCGGCTCGCTCGTGCAGGTCATCGACGTTTTGGGTGATCACGGTGACCTCGGCGAAGTCCTGCCAGTCCGCGACGGCGCGATGGCCGTCGTTCGGCCCGACCTGCCCGACGAGATGGTGCCGCCAGAGGTACCAGGCCCACACCCGTTCGGGGTGGCGCTGCCAGCCGTCGGTGCTGGACAACTCGTAGGGGTCGTACTTCGACCACAGCCCGGTCTCGTCGTCGCGGAAGGTCGGCACCCCGCTTTCAGCGGAGATTCCCGCCCCGCTGAGCACCGCGATTCGCACCTCCACAAGATAGCTGGTGTGGGCGATACTGAAAGCCGTGTCGGAGTTGGGGCAGTGGCTGCGACTCGAAGACGGCTCGGCTACCGCCTTGTTCGAGCAGGTGCGACTCGGCGTCATTGACGCCGTCCGGGACGGCCGTCTGGCACCGGGCGACCGGTTGCCCACGGTGCGCGAACTGGCCGGCGAACTCGGCCTGGCGGTTAACACCGTCGCTCGTGCCTACCGGGAGTTGGAGGCTGCCGGGATCGTCGAGACCCGCCGTCGGATGGGCACCGTCGTGGCGCGCTCCGACCCCGCCGACGCAGCGATGGCACAGGCTGCACTCCAGTACGCCTCGACCGCCCGTGCGCTCGGGTTGGGCAGGGCCGAGGCGTTGCGCTACCTCGACGCGGAATTCACGAGGCCGGATCAGCCGAACTCGAGTAGGGCGTAGACGCCCCGGTACGGCTTGGCCGGCCCGAGGCCCCAGAGCGCCGGAAAGACCTTGTTGAAGAAGAAGCCCCGGCCGCGCGGCATCGGGACGTCGTTCACC
>CAMCWJ010000017.1 GCA_945882475.1 Bifidobacterium breve | reverse complement strand
ATCTGGCCGATCATGTGCCACCGGGCAGGCGGGTCAGATGCACCAACGATCGCGTCGAACTCGGCGACCTTCGTCGCGGCCTCCTGCGACCGCGACTCCCCGAAGTCGCGGCAACCGAGCCGCCAGAGGATCGCGGCATCGGCGGCCGGGAAGAACTTGGTCACCGGAAGCAGGCGGATCTCGTCTACCGCACGACCGGCCGCCTCCGCGGCATGGGCCAGCCGGGCCCGGACCGCGGCCAGGCTGGTCGTCAACTCGGCCACCCGGCTGCCGGTGGTGTTCATGGCATCCATACCAGCGAGGCCAGCCGTCCGGTCGGGGCGTCTCTGCGGTGGCTGAACAGCGCGCGGTCCTCGACCGTGCAGCGCGGGTCGATCTCGACCGATCCGACGCCGGCCTCGGTGAGTTGCCGGGCAAGGCCTGCCCGCAGATCCAGTGCCGGGGTACCGCGTGCCGTCGTGGTCCGGCTGCCCGGCAGCCGTTCCTCGACGTCGGCCGCCATCTCCTCGGGCACTTCGTAATTGGGTCCGGAGACCGATGGACCCAGGAGCACCGAGACGTCCGCGACCCGGGCGCCTGCGGTCACCATCGCCTCCAGGGTCCGCAGCAGCACGCCGTTGGCGGCGCCGACCCGGCCGGCGTGGGCCGCACCGACCACCCCCGCACGGGCATCGGCGAGCAGGACCGGGACACAGTCGGCCGTCACCACCGCCAGAGCAAGGCCCGCCGTAGCAGTCACCAGAGCGTCGGTGGCGTCGAAGGCGGTATCGCGCGGGCCGTCAACGAATTCCACATGGACACCGTGCACCTGGTTCATCCACACCACATGGTCGTCCGCCAGACCGATCGTCGCGGCGAGCCGGGCGCGGTTGGCCGCCACCGCGGCGGGATCGTCGCCGACGTGATCGCCGAGATTGAAGGTGTCGAACGGCGGCGCCGAGGCACCACCGGCCCGGGTCGTGGTCACCCGGCGGATGCGGACGGTCACGGACCCGGTTCTCCGCTGGAGAAGAATCAGTGCCGCATGAATGGCGGCACGTCGACGTCGTCGTCGTCGTCACCGTAGGGACTCGAGCCGTTGGTGTGCGCCACCGCACCCACCGGTTGCAGCGCGTCGAGCGGATCGAACAACGAGGAGCTCACTTGGCCCGCCGTGCCGGACGCGATGGTCGACGCGGTGGCGGCGGCAGGGACAGTCGAGGTGGTGAAGGTCGCCGAGGTGTCGGGTGTGATGGTGGTGGCGGACTCGATAATGATCGGTTTGCGGCTGGCGGACGGGTCAAAGCCGGCGGCGATCACGGTCACCCGGACCTCATCGCCGAGCGAGTCGTCGATGACGGTGCCGAAGATGATGTTGGCCTCCGAGTGGGCGGCCTCCTGCACCAGCGAGGCGGCCTCGTTGATCTCGAACAACCCGAGGTCGCTACCGCCGGCGATCGACATCAGGACACCCTGGGCGCCTTCCATGGACGCCTCGAGCAATGGCGAGTTGATGGCCATCTCGGCGGCTTTGAGTGCCCGGCCCTCGCCGCGCGAGGAACCGATGCCCATCAGCGCAGTGCCGGCACCGCTCATGATGCCCTTCACGTCAGCGAAGTCGACGTTGATCAATCCCGGCGTAGTAATCAGGTCGGTGATGCCCTGAACACCGTTGAGCAGAACCTCGTCGGCGCTTCGGAACGCGTCCATGAGGGAGACGTTGGCATCGCCCATCTGCAGCAGACGGTCGTTGGGAATGACGATCAGGGTGTCGCAGCTCTCCCGCAGCGCGGCGATTCCGTTCTCGGCCTGATTCGACCGGCGCTTGCCCTCGAAGGAGAACGGCCGCGTTACGACGCCGACCGTCAGCGCACCGAGTTTGCGCGCGATGTTGGCGACCACCGGCGCGCCGCCGGTGCCGGTGCCGCCGCCCTCGCCCGCGGTGACGAACACCATGTCCGCTCCGCGCAGCAGTTCTTCGATCTCGTCTTTGGCGTCCTCGGCGGCCTTGCGGCCGACGTCGGGGTCAGCGCCGGCGCCGAGACCGCGGGTGGAGTCGCGGCCGACATCGAGTTTGACGTCGGCGTCGCTCATCAACAACGCCTGGGCGTCGGTGTTGATGGCGATGAACTCAACTCCCTTGAGTCCCTGCTCGATCATGCGGTTGACGGCGTTCACGCCGCCGCCACCGATGCCTACGACCTTGATGACAGCGAGATAGTTATGCGGGGGGGTCATCGCAGTGGTTTCCTCCGTGCCGGGGACTCGGGTCTGGCGGTGACTTCCCTGATCAGAACCCTCAACCTCAACCAGAGGCTTAGAGTTATGTCAAGTTGTTCCGCGCAACCAGAACGGTATGGCCGGTGTGCTTCGGATTGGGGAGGCGCGCCCGCGTGTCGGCCCGGAATTTACTTGACGGTCGGCAGATCAGGACTGGACACGTCATAGACGCGGCCCGGCTGGGTCAGCAGGGCGGCAAGCTTCTCGGCCTTCTCCGCGGTGCGCTCGGTGGTCCCCCACACCACCGTCCGGCCGTCGATCAGTGTCAGGGTGATCGATGCGACCGACGGCGCGGCGACCCGGCTCACCTGGGCCACCACCTCCGGCCTCAGTGCCGTCATCACCTCCAGCGCCGCCCGGGTCGGCGGGTCCGCGGGACCTGGATTCTCGGTGTCGATGTAGGCCAGTGCGGGCGGCGGCGGAGCCGTCGCGAAATCCACTCCATCGCGGTCGAAAAGATGCGGACCGTCCGGAAAGTCCTTGACCACCACCGGTTCTCGCTCGACGATCGTGATCCGCAGATCAGACGGGTACTCACGCTGGACGCGCGCACTGGCTACTCGACGGATACCGGCCACCCGGTCTGCCACCGCATCGGTGTCGATCTGCAGCAGCGGAGTCCCGATCCGGACCTGCGCGACATCGACGACTTCTTCTCGGCTCACCGCGCCGGTACCGACGATGACGAGCGACCGCGCCGACATCACCGGCGTGAAATACAGAACCAACGCCAGCACGACGCTGATGACCGTCAGCAGGATCAGCCAGATCAGCGTCCGCAGCCCCCTGACTCCGCGCTCGCCCGGCAGCACGGCATCGGCGGCAAGGTCGCCGCGGACCCGGCGCTTTGCCTCGCGGCGAGCCTGTTCGATGGCCATTGCCCGTTGTTGGGCTGCCCGGCGTTCCTCGCGTTCCCGGCGCGCCCTTCGGCGGGGGCCCTCGACCTCATCGACCGGTTCGATCGCCTCGACCGGTACCACTGCCTCGACCGATCCGATCTCCTCGGACGGTTCCACCGCGTCGCCGGATTCCACCGCGTCTAAATCGACGTTTTGGACGTCTGCACTGGAACTTTCGCGCTCAAGCGTCGGTTCGGGCGCCTGGGGGTCGTCGGTCATCAGCGCCCCCGGGCCGCGTCGGCGCGGACCTGCAGGGCCGCCACGATCTCCGGGCCGAGCATGGTCACGTCGCCGGCGCCCATCGTCACCACCACGTCGCCAGGCTGGGCCGCGGCGGCCACCTGTTGCGCGACGGCGGAGAAGTCCGGCACGTAGTGCACCGGCACACTGACGTGTTCTGCGACACTGGCCCCACTGATCCCGGCGATCGGTTGCTCCCGCGCGGCGTACACGTCAAGCACGAATACCTCGTCGGCAGTTCCCAGCGCCTCACCGAACTCCCGCGCGAAAGTCTTTGTGCGGGAATATAAATGCGGCTGGAACACCACGATTCCGCGGGCGCCGGTGGCGCTCGGGTGTCCGGTCTCGTCCTGCTGCGCGACCGCCTGCAGTGCGGTCAACGCCGCGCGGACCTCGGTCGGGTGATGTGCGTAGTCGTCGAAGACCCGGACGCCGCCGGCCATGCCCACCAGTTCGAAACGGCGTCGCACACCTTCGAATCCGGCCAGGCCGTCGAGGACCGACTCGACCGGCGCACCCGCTTCGACCGCGGCCACCACGGCGGCGAGGGCGTTGAGGGCCATGTGCCGTCCGGGCACCGCGAGCCGCATCGCCCGCGGCCGCGCTTCGCCGGCCAGTTGGATGTGGGCCAGCGCGCCGGTCCCGTGCTGCTCCCAGCCCAGCAGTGCACCGGCCAGCCCATCCGCCGGTCCAGTGCCGTAGCGCAAGACCCGAATGCCAAGCGCCGCAGAGCGTTCGGCCAGCGCGGCCGCTCCCGGATCGTCGGCGCAGGCCACCAGCGCGCCACCGGGGGTCAGCCGCTCGACGAAGGCGTCGAACACCGCGGTATAGGCCGCCGTGCTGCCGAAGAAATCCAGATGGTCGGCTTCGATGTTGGTCACCACCGCGACGTCAGGGGTGTACTCCAGTAGCGAGCCGTCGCTCTCGTCAGCCTCGGCGACGAACACCGCACCACTGCCGTGGTGGGCGTTGGTGCCCGCCTCGCCAAGATCACCGCCCACCGCGAAGGACGGATCGACGCCGCAGTGCTGCAACGCGACGATGAGCATGGAGGTGGTGGTGGTCTTGCCGTGGGTGCCGGTCACCATCAGGGTGCGGTAGCCGGCCATCAGCTTGGCCAGCACCGCCGGCCGCAGAATCACCGGCACCGCCCGCCGGCGAGCTTCCACCAGTTCGGGATTCGTCTTGGGAATGGCGGCGTGTGTGGTGATGACCGCCGTCGGACCGCCGGGCAATTGATCGAGATTCGCCGCGGCGTGGCCGATTCGGATGTGCGCGCCACGCGCGCGCAGGGCCGCCACCCCACGGGACTCCTTGGCGTCCGAACCCGACACCGACCCCCCTCGGTCAAGCAGGATCCGGGCGATGCCCGACATCCCGGCTCCGCCGATTCCGACCATGTGCACCCGCTGGAGTTCGGGCGGCAGCGCCCGCGGTTCGCTCACCGACGTGACTTTTGTTCGAGACCGGCGACCGCCAGCACTACTTCGGCGACCCGGCGGGCGGCGTCCCGGTGGCCCACCTGGACGGCCGCCGCCGTCATCGCAGCCAGCCGCTCCCGGTCGGCGAGCAGTGGCACCACCGCATCGGCGATGAAACCGGGCGTCAGGTCGGCGTCGGCAACCAGCATTCCACCACCAGCCTCGACGACGGGCAGTGCGTTGAGCCGTTGCTCGCCGTTGCCGATGGGCAGCGGCACATAGACCGCCGGCAACCCCACCGCTGACACTTCGGCGACCGTCATCGCCCCCGACCGGCAGATCGCGAGATCCGCTGCGGCATAGGCGAGATCCATCCGGTCCAGATAGGGCACGGCCACATAGGGCGGATCGCCGGGCGCCGGGCTTCGAAGCTCCAGGGTGTTCTTCGGGCCGTGCGCGTGCAGCACCGAGACCCCCGCGGCGGCCAGTTCGGCGGCTGCTGCCGACACCGCCTGGTTGATCGACACCGCGCCCTGCGACCCCCCGAACACCAGTAGCACCCGGGCGTCGGCGTCGAAGCCGAAGTGGGCGCGCGCCGAGTCGCGCAGCGCTATCCGATCCAGGCCGGTAATGGACGCCCGCAGCGGCATCCCCACCACCTCGGCGCCCGTCAATCCCGAATCGGGCACCGCGGCCAGCACCCGCGCCGCGGTGCGGGCCCCGATCCGGTTGGCCAGACCGGCGCGTGCGTTGGCCTCGTGAACGACCACCGGGGTCCGCCGGCGGCGTCGCAATCCCCCGCCGCGCGCGGCCAGGTAGGCCGGCAACGCGACGTATCCGCCGAAGCCGACCACCACGTCGGCGGCGGCGGCATCCAGTACGGCCCGGGTCTCACGGATCGACTTGCGGACCCGCCCGGGCAGCCGCAACAGGTCGGCGCTGAGTCGGCGCGGCAACGGGGCCGGCGTGATGAGTTCGAGTGGGTAGCCGCGTTCGGGGACCAGACGGTTCTCCAATCCGCGCGCGGTGCCCAGTGCGGTGATCCGAACCCCCGGTGCCAGTGCCCTCAGCGCATCGGCGACGGCCAGCGCGGGTTCGATGTGCCCGGCCGTGCCACCTCCGGCGAGAACCACCGACACCGCGCCGCCCCGACCTTGGTCCCCGTTTAGACCTGTGCTGCCCCTACCGTACGAGTCGCTGCCCCCGACCGGACCCTCGACCCCGGAGACACTCACCCGTAACGCTGACCTTCCAATGTGCGGGACCGCCGTGGCCGGCCGATCCCGTGCGCCTTCGCCGCGCCGGCACGCCTCGAATCCGAGGCGCCTCCATTTTGCCCCCCGCGTCCCGACGAGTGCTGTGCGCGCCCCACATTGTCGGCGGGGGCGGCCCGCTCGCGCGGCTTAGCGACCGCTCGGGTCGCCCGCTTGTCGGGCGCGGCGGCGGTCCTGCGCGGGGTAGCCCCGCGCGGTGCGGCCCTGCGGGAGACGGCCGAGTCGGCCGGCTTAGCGGTCCTTGCTCGGGTGGCAGCCTTGGCGGACCGTGCCCCGGTGGCCGCTTTGACGGGCCGTGCCCGGGTGGCCGGTTTGGCGGCGGGTCTCGCGGCCGGCGGGCGGGAGCGAATCCGATCCCGCAGCGTTTCGGTCCGGGTGGGCAGGTAAGGCTCGGGCAGCGGTAGACGCAGTAGACGGTTCATCCGGTCGGCGCGGCCGGCGCGCAGCGCAGCCACCGCCTCGGGCTCGTGCCGGGCCGCATTGGCCATCAGGCCGACCATGAACAGCGTTGTCGCCGTTGATGTTCCGCCGGCCGAAATCAGGGGCAGCTGGATACCGGTGACCGGCAGCAGGCCGATTACGTATCCGACGTTGATAAACACCTGACCGATCACCCAGGCCGTCGCGGTGGCTGTCATCAGTCGCAGGAACGGGTCGGCGGACCGCTTGGCGATCCGCATCCCGGTGTAGGCGAAAACCCCGAACAACGCCAGCAGACCCGCGGCTCCGATGAATCCGAGTTCCTCGCCGACGATGGCGAAGATGAAGTCGTTGTGGGCATTGGGCAGGTAATTCCACTTCGCGGTGCCCTGGCCCAGTCCGTCGCCGAAGACGCCCCCGTTGGCCAGCGCGAACTTGGCCTGCCGGGCCTGGTAACCCGCGCCTTGCAGGTCGGCGCTGGGGTCCAGCCAGGATTGCACCCGGTCTGACCGGTAGCCCTCGGAGATCGCCAACACCGCGGCCGCGGCTACCGCGGCCAGCAGCGAACTGAGGAACACCTTGAGCGGCAACCCGGCGAACCACAGCAGGGCCAGCAGGATGATGCCCAGCGAGACCGTCTGGCCGAGGTCGGGCTGGGAGACGATCAACGCCAATGCGATGACCGCGGCGGGGAGTAGAGGGACCAGCATCTCCCGCAGCGTGGCCCGCTCCATCCGGCGGGCCGCCAGCAGGTGTGCACCCCAGACGACGAAGGCGATCTTGGCCAGTTCGGAGGGCTGCATGGACAGGCCGCCGACCACGAACCAGCCCCGGGTGCCGTTGGCCACCCGGCCGATGCCCGGAATGAGCACCAGAACCAGCAACACGATCGTGACGGCGAAGGCCAGAAATGCCGTGCGCCGCATGAAGCGCACCGGCAGTCGCAGCGCGAACCAGCAGGCGAACACGCCCAACGCGGCCCACACGACCTGGCGGGCGAAAATGGTCCACGGCGAGCCGTCTTCGTCGTAGGAGTGCACCCCGGAGGCCGACAGCACCATGATCAGACCCAGCGTGGTCAGCATGGCCGCCACCGACACCATCAGGTGAAAGGACGTCAGGGGCCGGGACAGCCAGGCGCCGAAGCGCCGGTGCGGATCGAGCTTCGGAAGCATCCGGATCCCGGCCCTGACAGTGCCGGTCGCCGCGCCGGCGCCCTCGTCGCCACCCGCGTCGTCGTCGGCCACCTCGGTCGTGGACTCCGAGGCCCCGGCGTCCCGGCGCCGCAAGCGGGACAGCACCCCGCCCATCTAACGGACCGCGGCGCGCACCGCGGCCGCGAACGCGTCACCGCGGTCGGCGTAGCTCGCGAACTGGTCGAACGACGCGCCGGCGGGCGCCAGCAGGACCGTGTCACCCGGGCGCGCGAGGACGGCCGCGGCGGCGACGGCCTGGGCCATCACCCGCTGGGCCAGTCCCGGTCCGGACGCTTCGATCACCCGAGTCCCTCCAGTCACATCTGACTCGTTGGTCTCATGCATCACAGCATCCTCCCGTGTCACAACCTGGATGACCGGGACATCGGGCGCGTGTCGCGATAACGCCTGGGCGAAAGCGGCACGGTCACGTCCGATCAGCACGACGCCTGCCAATCGGTCGGCGACCCGGGCCACGGTGTCCTCCACGGAGGCACCTTTGAGCAGGCCACCGGCCACCCAGACCACTCTCGGGTACGCCAGGATGGATGCCTGAGCGGCATGCGGATTGGTGGCCTTGGAGTCGTCGACGTAGCGGATCCCGCCGATCTCCCCCACCTGCTCGGACCGGTGCCGGCCGGCCCGAAAGCCTGCCAGTGCCGCCGCGATCGGCCCAGCCGGAACGCCCACCGCGCGGGCGAGGCTAGCCGCACCGAGGGCGTCGAGCACGCCGACCGGGCCGGCCACCGAGATCGAGGCGGCCGGGGCCAGCACGAGGTCCGCCGCGAACGCCCGGTCCACCAGCATGCCGTCTCGCACCCCGAGCTCACCGGCGGCCGGTTCGCCGAGCCGGAACCCGGCCCGGACCGGCGCCGCGGCCCCGGGGAGCAGTGCGGCCGCGGCGGAATCGTCGAGGCCCACCACCGCGACCCGGCCATCGAGCGCGCGAGCCTTGGCCGCCGTGTACGCCGCGAAGTCACCGTGCCAGTCCAGGTGGTCCTCGGCGACGTTGAGCACCGCGCCGGCATCGGGTCGCAGCGAGGGCGCCCAGAACAGCTGGAAGCTTGAGATTTCCACCGCCAGCACGTCCGACGGCCGGGACAGCGCGTCGAGAACCGGCTCACCGATGTTGCCGCACAGCACCGCCGCCCGGCCGTCGGCGACGAGCATCTCGTGCAGCATCGAGGTGGTGGTCGTCTTGCCGTTGGTGCCGGTCACCACCAGCCATCGTCGCGGCGGACCGTAGTGGCCCGCGGCATCGAGTCGCCACGCCAGCTCCACGTCGCCCCAGATCGGCACCCCGGCGGCGGTAGCGGCGGCCGGCACCGGTGCGCCCGGCGGGAACCCCGGACTGGTGACCAGCAGGTCGAAGTCTGCGATCCGTGCGACGGCCTCGGCCGGAGCGATGAACGCGGCGCCGGGCATTGCCTGGGCGGTCCGGTTGTCGTCGGACACCACGAGGTCCACGTCCCAGGAGGCCAACGCGCCGACAACCGCGCGGCCGGTGATCCCCGCTCCGGCCACCAGCACCCGCGCCCCCGGCACCAGCGGCGTCAATCCGGCGGGCATCTCAGTCGCCGATGGCGGTCAGCCACTCGCTGTAGAACAGCGACACCCCAAGACCGCAGGCGATCGCGGTGAGCAACCAGAACCGGATGATCACCGTGGTCTCGGCCCAGCCCACCAATTCGAAGTGATGATGAAACGGCGCCATCCGGAAAACCCGTCGCCCGGTAGTGCGGAACGCCACGATCTGCGCCACCACCGAACTGACCTCGGCGACGAAGAGCGCACCCAGCACCACCGCCAGCACCTCCGTGCGACTGGTGACCGACAACCCCGCGATGATGCCGCCCAGCGCCAGTGAACCGGTGTCGCCCATAAAGATCCTGGCCGGCGCGGCGTTCCACCAGAGGAACCCGATACACGCCCCAGTGGTAGCGGCGGCGACCAACGCCAAGTCCAGCGGATCACGGACGTTGTAGCACCCCAGGCCCGGGGCGGTGGCGCAGGCGTTTCGGTACTGCCAGAAGGTGATCAGCACATAGGCGGCGCTGACCATGGCCATGCTGCCGGCCGCCAGCCCATCGAGGCCGTCGGTGAAGTTAACCGCGTTCGACCACGCGCTGACGATGACCGTGACGAACAGCACGAACAGCAACGGAGGCAGGGTCACCGTGGCGATCTCGCGGACGTAGGACAACTGTGCGCTGCCCGGGGTGAGACCGTCGGCGTTGGCGAATTGCAGGGCCAGGATGGCGAACAGCACGGCCGCGGAGATCTGGCCGACGGTCTTGGCGGTTTTGTTCAGCCCGAGGTTGCGGGAGCGGCGGATCTTGATCAGATCGTCGGCGAAGCCCACCGCGCCCAGTGCCGTGGCCAAGCCGAGCACCAGCAACCCGGAGGCCGTGGGCCCCTCGCCGTCCATCACCAGCCCGACCAGATGGGCGCCCAGGTAGCCCGCCCAGATCCCGGCGAGGATCGCCACCCCGCCCATCGACGGGGTGCCGCGTTTGGTGTGATGGCTCGGCGGGCCGTCCTCGCGGATCTCCTGGCCGAAGCCCTGCCGGGTGAACAGCCGGATCAGCCACGGGGTCATCAGAATCGACACCGCCAGCGAGATGCCAACGGCGAACAGGATCAATCTCACGCGCGGCCGTCCCGCAGCAGTGCCTCAGCCAGCGCGCCGAGTCCGGCCGCGTTCGAGGCCTTCACCAGGACCACGTCGCCGGGTTCGAGTTCGAAGCGCAGCAGTGCCAGGGCGGCGTCGGCGTCGGGCACCAGGATCGCCTCCGACCCCCAGGACCCCTCCATGACGGCCCCCTGGTGCATAGCGCTCATTGGCCTTCCGGTTCCGACAACGACGAGTCGACTGATATCTAAGCGCACGGCAAGCCGGCCGATGCGGTCATGCTCAGTTATCGAATCCTGCCCCAACTCGCCCATTTCGCCGAGCACCGCCCAACTGCGCGTGCCTCCGGCTGAATTCCGGGCCATCACCGCGAGCGCCTGCAAACCCGCCCGCATCGAATCGGGGTTGGCGTTATAGGCGTCATTGATGACAGTGACTCCGTCCGACCGGGAGCGCACCTCCATGCGGTGACGGGAGGCCGGGGCGGCGCCGGCCAACGCGTCGGCAACCTGCTGCAGGGTGGCTCCGCACTCCAGTGCCACCGCGGCCGCCGACAGCGCATTGCCCACCTGATGCTCGCCGTGCACGGCCAGCTCGACCCGGATCTGCTGACCTCGGGCGTGCAGGGTGAAGCGCGGCCGGGCCAGCTCATCGAGTTCGACGTCGTCGGCTCGCACATCGGCCCCCGCGGTGCGCCCGACGGTAACCACCCGTGCCGAAGTCTTAGTGGCCATCGCGGCGACCACCGGATCGTCTGCGTTGAGTATCGACACGCCTGAGGCCGGAACCGCCTGCACCAGTTCGGCTTTCGTTTGAGCAATCAGTTCCCGTGAGCCGAACTCGCCGAGGTGCGCGGTGCCGACGTTGAGCACCGCCGCGATGGCCGGTGGAGCGATCGCGGCCAACGCGGCAATGTTGCCGGGGTGGCGAGCCGAAAGTTCCAGCACCAGGAAGTCGGTGTCGGTGGTGGCGCGCAACACGGTCCAGGGATGACCTAACTCGTTGTTGAACGAACCGGGTGGGGCCACCACCTCACCGAGGGGCCGCAGCACAGCACTGATCAGATCCTTGGTCGAGGTCTTGCCGGAGGACCCGGTAACTCCGATCACGGTGAGACCGCCCGCCACCAGGTCGGCCGCCACAGCCGAGGCCAGCGCGGCCAGGGCGTTCAACACCGCCGCGCCGGCGCCGTCGGTGTCGTGCTCGAAGACCCCGGCGCGCGGGTCGTGCGCGGGCGCGGGCGGCACCACGACGGCCGGTACTCCGACCGGGCGGGCGGCAAGCACCCCGGCCGCCCCGGCCGCGACCGCGGCGGCGGCGAAGTCGTGGCCGTCGGAACTCGCGCCGGGCAGTGCCAGGAACAGCCCTCCGGCGGTGATCGACCGGGAATCGAACTCGACGGTGCCGGTGACGTGGCGCACGGCGGCCTCGTCCGGACTGATATCGGCCAGTTCGCCGCCGACGATTTCGGCGATCCGGGCCAGTGTCAGATCGATCATCGGCTCGCTCCCAACGTCTCCAGTGCGCCGCCCAGTTGCTCGCGGTCGTCGAACGGGCGGGTCTGACCTGCGGCGGTCTGCCCACTCTCATGCCCCTTACCGGCGATCACCACCACGTCACCCGGGCGAGCCCAGCCGACAGCGTGGTCGATCGCCGCGCGCCTGTCGCCGATCTCGACGACGGCCGCGCCTAGTCGCCGATCGGCGCGCCCGGTGCCGGCCAGGATCGCAGCCCGGATCGCGGCGGGGTCCTCATCGCGCGGGTTGTCATCGGTGATGACCACCAGATCAGCGAGTTCGGCGGCGACCTGCCCCATCGGTTCACGCTTTCCCGGGTCCCGGTTGCCGCCGGCACCGAACACCACGGCAAGACGGCCGCCCGGCCGGCTCAGCGTCTCCAGCACGGCGCGCAGCGCTCCCGGCTTGTGTGCGTAATCGACGACGGCCAGAAAATCCTGCCCCCGGTCGATCACCTCCAGTCGGCCCGGAACCGCGGCGGTACGCAGACCGGGTGCGGCCTGTTCGGGTGAGACCCCGACGGCGTCGAGCATCGCCACCGCCAGCAAGGCGTTCGCCACGTTGAAGCGCCCGGGCAACCGGATCATCAGCCGGTGGTGCACACCGGCGGGGTCCACGGCGGTGAACTGCTGCAGTCCGCCCTGCAGATCGGTGTCGAGGACGACAATGTCCTCGGCCCGCCAATCCGCCGGGTTGCCTTCAGCGCTGACCGTGATCGCAGTACCCGCGCGCTGGGCCATCAGCCGACCGGCCTCGTCGTCGACGCACACCACCGAGATCTGAGCGTGTACCGGGGATGCCGGCTCGAACAACCGCGCCTTGGCGTCGAAGTACGCCTGCATCGTCGGGTGGAAATCAAGATGATCACGGGACAGATTGGTGAAACCGCCTACGGCGAAACGTATTCCGTCGACCCTGCCGAGTTCGAGCGCGTGGCTGGACACCTCCATCACCGCGGTGTCGACGCCGTGTTCGGCCATCACCGCCAGCAGTGCCTGCAGCGCCGGTGCCTCCGGTGTGGTCAGCGCACTGGGCACGTCCACTCCGGCGATCCGAACCCCCACCGTGCCGATCAGGCCGGCGGTGCGCCCCGCCGAACGCAACCCGGCCTCCATCAGGTGGGTCACCGTCGTCTTGCCCGACGTACCGGTCACACCCAGCACGGCGATCCGGTCAGAGGGCCGGCCATAAACGCCGGCCGCCACGGCGCCGAGCACTACACGCGGGGATGGATGCACCAGCACCGGCACCGGTGCCGGATCACCGAACGCATCCGCGATCACCGAGACGCCATCGGGGTCGGTGAGGACGGCGACCGCGCCGGCCGCAACGGCCTCGGCGGTGAACTCCGCGCCGTGTGCCGAGGACCCGGGCAGGGCGGCGAACAAGTCGCCGGGCTCTGAGTCCTGGGCCCGCAGCGTGACCCCGGTGACGGCAACCTCGGGCAGCGGGCGGCGGCCGACGGGGCTCGCCCCCACGAGGGCGGCCAACGCGGCCAGGGACAGACCGGGGGTCAGCTGGGGTCGCGAGGGGCTGGTCAAGGTCCGCACACCTCCCGCCTTCGGCAGCCGGTCGCGTCGTCCGGCCTGGTCCGTCACCCTACCGACGACCGGCGCTCACGCCGAAGCCCGACGGTGACCGGGGCGCCAGTCTCAGGCGGCCTGCAGCGTCAGCGGCGGCCCGGGGTCTGGCGAGAGTGGAACGTTATCGCGCTGCAGCAGCCAGCCCGCGATGTTGTGAAACAGCGGCGCCGCGGAACGTCCCGGCGTGCCGTCGGCGTTACGCGCTGGAGCGTCCAGCATGATCCCGATGACGTAACGCGGGTCGTCCGCCGGGGCCATCCCCGCGAACGTGATCCAGTAGACGTCGTCGTAGTAGCAGCCGCATCCCGGGTTGATCTGCTGAGCCGTGCCGGTCTTGCCGGCGATCTGATAGCCGTCGATGGCGGCGGCCGGCGCGGTTCCCTGTTGCGATCCGGTCGGATCGCTCTGAACGACGGCACGCAACATGTTGCGCACGGATCGGGCGGTATCGGACGACACCACCTGGATTCCATCCGGCTGGCGCTCCTCGGTGCGGCTGCCGTCGGCGGCGATGGTGGCCTTGACAATCCGTGGCGGGATGCGGAGTCCGTCATTGGCAACGGCCTGAAACATCCCGGTCATCTGCAGCAGCGTCATCGAGAGACCCTGCCCGATCGGCAGATTGGAGAACGTGCTGCCCGACCACTGGTCGATGGGCGGAACCAGGCCCGCGCTCTCGCCCGGAAGTCCGACCCCGGTGCGCTGGCCGAGGCCGAACTTGCCCAGCATCTCGTAATAGCGTTCCGGACCGATCCGCTGGGCCAGCATCAGCGTGCCGACGTTGGACGACTTCCCGAACACACCGGTGGTGGTGTAGGGCATCACGCCGTGGCCCCAGGCGTCCCGCACGTTCACCCCGCCCATATTGATGGAACCGGGAACCTGCAGCACCTCGTCGGGATTGGACAATCCCATTTCGACGACGGTGGCCGCCGTCACGATCTTGTTCACCGAGCCGGGCTCGAACGGCGAGGTAACCGGAAGGTTGCCGATCTGTCGGTCGCCCTGGCGGCCGATGTCCTGCGACGGGTCGAAGGTGTCGTCGTTCGACATCGCCAGCACCTCACCGGTTTTGGCATCCAACACCACCGCCGAGGCGTTCCGGGCCCCGGAGGCGTCCTTGGCGAGCTGCACCTGCTGCTGGACGTAGAACTGGATGTCGTCGTCGAGCGTCAGCTGAACGGTCGCGCCGTTGACGGCATCGTGACGGTTGCGGTAACTGCCCGGGATCACCACCCCGTCGGAACCGCGGTCATAGGTGACCGATCCATCGGAACCGGCGAGCACGGAATCCATCGAGTCCTCGAGGCCGAGCAGGCCGTGGCCGTCCCAATCGATACCGCCGACGATATTGGCGGCCAGCGAACCACCCGGATACTGGCGCAGGTCCTGCCGCTCGGCGCCGACTTCGGGAAACTTCTTCGAAATCGCCCCTGCGACAGCGGGATCGACAGCCCGAGCAAGATAGACGAACGTCTCGTTACTGCGCAGCTTCTTGAGCAGGGTGGCGGCGTCCGGGGAGTTGTTGAGTTTGCCGGACACCTCCTTGGCGATCTCGAGGAGCCGCTGATCCGGATCCGGTGCTGACGGCGACTTCTGTTTGGCCTCGGCGAGTTGCTTGCGGATCTTGACAGGTTGGAACGTCAGTGCGCGCGCCTCGGTGGTGAACGCCAGTTTGTCGAAGTTGCGGTCGATAATGCTGCCGCGCACCGCCTTCTCGACATCGGTCACCTTGAGCTGGCCGGCGGCCTGTGCCCTTAGTCCGGCTGCTTTGGGCACCTGCAGGTTGAACAGCTGCGCCGCGGCCAGAATCAACGCCAGGAAGATGACGATGTTGCCCACCCGGTAGCGGTAGGCGAACGACGAACTGGCCGAACCAGTCTCGGCTATCTCACGAATGCGGCGAGCGTTGGCGGCGCGGCCCCGTCCGGCTGTCACCGGCTGGGTGGTGGCCCGGACTCGACGGCGCCGGCCGCCGGCACCCCCGGACCCGGGCCTCTCGGCGCGCCTCATTGCGGTGCGACCGATGCGACTAGCCCGCCCGGAGCTGCGGGCACTGGCGGCATGGTCTCCACTGTAGGTGGCTGCGGCGCTCCAGCGGTGGCAGCTGCGGCCGCCAGAGTGTCGGCCGGCGCGGGCGCTACCGGTCCGGGCCCGGGCAGCACGGATCCGGTCACCGCGTGCGGAATGAGCCCGGCGGTCGAGGGCGCAAGGCGCACCGGAATCTCCGGTGAGGCTCCCGGTTTCGGCGCGGCCGCCGCGGGCGGCGGCGCGGGCGCCGGCGGAGCAAGCGGTTTCTCCTCCGGCAGTTTGGTGTTCAGCGGTGGGGGCGGCGCGCCCTGTGCGGGTTTGGGTTGGCCGATGACGATCCAGTTTCCGGCCGGATCCTGGACGAGATGACTGGTGTCGCGCGACGGGATCATCCCAAGGTCGCGGGCCGCTTCGGCCAGGGCCGGCGCGGACTGAGCCTCCAGAACGTCGCGTTCCAGCGCTTCCTTCTGTTGACTCAGCGCATTATTGAGTTCACGTGCGCTGCCGAGTTGATAGGACCGCTGCGCGGAGTCGGTGGACAGCCACAGTGTGATGCCGAGACCGAGGCCCAACGCGCCGATGATCAGCACCACGAACGGAACTCGGGCCAACAGAGCCTGTGGACGCAGGTCGACGCCGGCCAGTCTGGCGATCAGCCGATCCTTCAGCGGCAGCCGTACCGCTTTGGGCGCCTTGGCTTTACGAGCCTTGGACCGAGCCTTGGCCTGGCTGGTGGTCTTGGCCCGAACTGTTTTCTCGGCGGGTCGGGCGGCAGGTGCGGTCTGTGGGCCCTGTCGCGGCCCGCGCGGCTCGTGCGGCCGCCGCGCGGTGGCGCCGGCGCGCGTCCTGCGGGCCTGGGAAGCGCCGTCCTTTCCAGGCCGACGCGCGGAACCGCTGACCCTGGCCTCAGCCGGCTTCTCCATTACCGGGGTTGCGGTCTTGCGGCCGGGCTTCATCGGCTTCCCTTTCCTGGGTCCGGATCGGTGGTGCGCTCGACGGCGCGCAATCGAACGGGCGCACTGCGCGGATTGATGGCGATTTCGTCCGGCCCGGCGCGCTCAGCTCCGCGGGTGAGGGCGACGAACTCCGGCCCGTAGCCGGGCAACTCCATTGGCAACCCCGCGGGCGTACGCGAGGCGGTAGCCGAGGCGAACGTCGTCTTGACGATCCGGTCCTCGAGTGACTGGTAGGCCATCACGGCCATCCGTCCGCCCGGGCGCAAGGCAGCCAAGGCGGCAGGCAGCGCGGCAGACAGCGAGTCCAGCTCTGCGTTGACCGCGATCCGCAGCGCCTGGAAGGTGCGCTTGGCGGGATGGCCGCCGGTCCGGCGGGTGGCCGCAGGTATCGCTTCGTAGAGGGTCTCGACGAGTTCGCCGGTGCGGGCATAGGGCATTCGCGCGCGCCGCTCGACGATGAAGCCTGCGATCCGGGAGGCGAACTTCTCCTCGCCGAAACGGCGCAGGACCTCGGCCAGCGCGCCGTGTTCGTAGGTATTGAGGATCTCCGCGGCCGTCAATGCGGATTCGGGGTCCATCCGCATGTCCAGTGGGGCGTCCTTGGCGTAGGAGAAACCGCGCTCTGGCTGGTCAAGCTGCATGGATGAGACGCCGAGGTCGAACAGGACGGCATCGACGGAATCCGTTGCTGCCATGCCGCCCTCGACCAGCGCGGCAGCGATCGCGTCATAGCGGGTGTGGCTCAGGCGTGCCCGATCACCGAAACGTTCCAATCGACGGCCGGCGATCTGCAGCGCCTCCGGATCCCGGTCCAGTCCGACCAGGCGCAGCCCGGGAAAGCGGGACAGGAATCTCTCGGCATGGCCGCCGGCGCCCAGGGTGGCATCGAGCAGCACCGCTCCGGAGCCATCGGCGGCCACACGGGTCAACGCCGGGGTCAGCAGTTGCACGCAGCGATCCAGCAGTACGGGAACATGTCCGTGATCTGGGCCCGGCTCATCTTCAGCCACGACGCAACCTCCGGGTCGGTGGGCCGACCGTGCGGCGAGGTCCCTGTCCGAGTTGACGAACCTGACGTCGGGGAAGTACGTCAGGGTCGGTTCGGACAGAGGCCACACTGCACGGGCGTGCGGTGCGCGCTCAGATGATGTCGCTGAGAGCATCATCTGAGGCTGCGGAGAAGTTCTCTTCGTGGGTCTGCTGGTAGTCCTGCCACCCCTGGGCGTCCCAGATCTCCAGGAAGTCGACCGCGCCGATCACGACGCAGTCCTTGGAGAGGTTGGCGTAGCGGCGGTGATCGGCGGACAACATGATCCGGCCCTGGGCGTCGGGGTGCTGCTCGTCTGTTCCCGCCGCGAGGTTGCGCAGGAACGCGCGGGCCTCCGGGTTGCTCCGCGAGGTCGCGGCG
>CAMCWJ010000016.1 GCA_945882475.1 Bifidobacterium breve | reverse complement strand
CCGGCGAACATCCCGATTGGGACGACTACCGCGCCGCTATGGTCACCGACCGGCGGGTGCTACTGCGTCTGCCGATCACCCATGTCTACGGTATGCCGCCGGGCATCCGCCGATTTCCCGGCGCTGATCCGGGAGCGCGCCATAGCGCTGGGCTACCCTGCGAGGATGGCCAACGCAGAGCCCGACCCGCAGGACGAGACCCACCAGGACGAGACCCCGCAGGACGAGACCAAGCGCAAGTTCCTCGAGGCCCTTGAGCGCAAGAAGTCGAAGTCCGCTGTCGCCGCCGATCGCAAAGATGCCGTCGGCAAGCAGTCCCGGGGGCACGGCCCGGTGGAGAACCGCCGGGAGTTTCGTCGCAGAAGCGGGGGATAGCGCCCGCCGATCAGTGATGCGTCGCTTTCTCGGCACCCACGCCGGTCAGCGAACGTACCTCCATCTCGGCGTTGAGTTCTGGATCGCCGGTGTCAGGTGATGTCACCGTTCCGATGAAGCCGAGCAGGAACGCCAGCGGGATCGACACGATGCCCGGGTTGGCCAGCGGAAACCAGTCGAAATTGGCGCCCGGGATCATCGAGGTCTTCGCGCCGGAAACCGCGGGGGAGAAGACGATCAGCACGATGCAGGAGATCAACCCGCCGTACATACTCCACAGCGCGCCGCGGGTGTTGAACCGCCTCCAATACAACGAGTACAGGATGGTCGGTAGGTTCGCCGAGGCGGCGACCGCGAACGCGAGTGCGACCAGGAACGCCACATTCTGACCGTTGGCCAGGATGCCCAGGCCGATAGCGGCGACACCCAGTACGACCGCGGCGATACGGGAAACCTTCACCTGCTCGTCCTCGGTCACCTGATGGTTCTTCAACACGCTGGCGTACACGTCGTGGGCGAACGACGTCGACGCGGTGATGGTCAATCCGGCGACCACGGCCAGGATCGTTGCGAACGCGACCGCCGAGATGACGCCGAGCAGAATCGTGCCGCCGAGTTGGAATGCCAGCAGTGGGGCAGCGGAGTTCTGTCCGCCTGGAGCCTTCAGGATGGTGTCGGGCCCAACCAGTGCCGCGGCACCGTATCCCAGAACGAGGGTGAACAGATAGAAGGCCCCGATGAGCCCGATCGCCCACACCACCGACCGGCGAGCCTCCCGTGCGGTGGGCACGGTGTAGAACCGCATGAGAACGTGCGGTAGGCCTGCGGTGCCCAGCACCAGGGCGATGCCCAACGAGAGCAGGTTGATCTTCGAGGTGGTCGATGCGCCGTACTGGGCGCCCGGAGCAAGCACATCGCGGCTCGCGACGCCCTTGGTGGTGGCATTGCGCACCATCTCCTGCGCCGAGCCCAGCAGGTCGGAAATGTTCATTCCGAACTTGGCCAGCACCAGGACCGTCATGACACCGGCGCCGGCGATCAGCAGAACCGCTTTGATGATCTGCACCCAGGTGGTGCCGGTCATACCGCCGATCAGAACGTAGACAATCATCAAGACGCCGACGATCGCGATCACCAGCGACTGCGCTGCCCGACCCTGGATGTCCAGCAGCAGCGCCACCAATCCGCCTGCACCAGCCATCTGAGCTAGCAGGTAGAACAGCGACACCGTCATCGTCGAGATGGCCGCGGCCAGCCGGACCGGCTTCTGCTTTAGCCGAAAGCTCAGGACGTCTGCCATGGTGAATTTGCCTGTGTTGCGCAGCAATTCGGCCACCAGCAGCAGTGCCACCAGCCAGGCCACCAGGAATCCGATCGAGTAGAGGAAGCCGTCGTAGCCGTAGATGGCAATGGCACCGGCGATGCCGAGGAAGCTTGCCGCCGACAGGTAGTCGCCGGCGATCGCGATGCCGTTCTGGCGGCCGGTGAACGCGTGGCCGGCGGTGAAGTACTCCGCGGCGTTGGTGTTGCGACGGCCCACCCGGACCACGATGACCAGCGTGATGACGACGAAGGTCAGGAAGATGCCGATATTGACGATCGGGTTTCCGAGTTTCTCACCGGCGGCGAGCAGATTGATGTGGGTCATTCTTCGGTTGCTCCCATCCGGGCGCGGATGGCTGCGGCACGTGGGTCGAGTTCGCGGTTAGCGAATCGGATGTAGAGACCGGTGATGAGGAATGTCGTGACGAATTGGCCGAGTCCGAGGAGCAGGCCGACATTGACGTTGCCGAACACCTTGGTAGCCATGAAGTCGTGGGCGAAGGCACCCAGCAACACGTAGGTGGCGTACCAGATCAGGAAGAAGGCCGTCGTCGGAAACACAAAGCGACGCAGTGCACTTCGCAACTCTTGGAATTCAGGACTGGCCTGGGCGGCCAGATACTCCGCACCGCTGGGGTGGGTATCCCGGGCGGGCATGTCGGTTGTGGACACTGCTGGCTCCTGCCTACTTGTGATCCGGCCAGATGGTGATCCGGATCGTGTGCCGAGCGTAGTGAGAGGTGCATCACAGCTCCAAGGAGGTGAAGGTGAAGTGCCGAAGCCTGCGGTAAGCGGTTGGCGTGCGGCGACGAACGGTCGCGGGTTCAGCCCCGCGGCAGTCGTTCCACACCCATGCCGGCACGTTCCGGCAGATGCATCCGGGCGAAGATCCGGGCGATGTCGGCCGCGGGGGCGCAGGGAGTGACCCTGCTGACGATCACCATGGTGGCGAAGGCAAGCGGCACCGTTACCGCCGCCGGGTAGCCCACCAGTGTGGCCGGCCAACCGTGGGCCATGTCTTCGTCGATCCATCGGGTGACCGCCAGCAGGGTCGCCACGGCCGACGAGGCCGCGCCGACGGCAAGTCCGGCCACCGCGCCCGCGGCGGTGAGCCCGCGCCACCAGATGCCCAGCACCAGCAGTGGGCACAGGGTCGAAGCCGCCACTGCGAACACCAGGCCCACTCCGCGGGACAACTCGAACGACGAGGCGGCCAGTGCCAGAGGGATCGGCGCCAACCCGCCGGCAACGGCCGCGATGCGGAAGTCCCGAACCCGGCCACGCATAACGTCGGTGGCCAACGCGCCGGCGACACTGACCAGCAAGCCCGAGGAGGTGGCCAGGAAGGCCGCGATCGCGCCCGCGGCGACCAGTGCGGCCAGCAACTGTCCGGTCACCCCGCCGAATGCCGCGGAGGGCAGCAACAGCACTGCGGCGTCGGATTTTCCGGTGATCAGCAACTGCGGCAGGTAGATCCGGGTAAATGCACCGAGCAAGGTGGGGAACAGGTAGAAGACCGAGAGTAGTGCGATTACGGCGAGCGCCGTTCGCCGGGCGGCTCGGCCGTCGGGATTGGTATAGAACCGCACCAGCAGGTGAGGCAGGCCCATCGCGCCAAGAAATGTGGCGATCATTATCGAGAAGACTTGGAAGAGGGGATGCTTCCCACCAACGCCGCCCCCGCTCTCAATCCAGTCCGCGCCCGTCCTGGGAACGCCGGCGATGACCGGGGTCGACGCCCCGGGCGCCAATGTCACCGTGGCACCCCGCGCAATACTCAGCCGTCCGGGACCCGGCGGCGTAAACCCGTCCATTCGGTCGCCATCGACGACTCCGCTGATCGTCACGCCGGCGGGCTCGCTGACGTCGAGGACGACGTCGGCGTCGATGGCGACCGTGGTGGCATGACTAACGCGCGGCGGCAACGGCGCTCCAAGGCTGCCCGTCTGCGGTGTTGCCAGCGCGAGGATGGCCAGGGCGGGCACTGCGATCGCGGTGAGTTTCAACCAGTACTGAAAAGCCTGGACAAAGGTGATGGAGCGCATGCCGCCGCCCACCACGTTGACGATGACGATAGAGCTGACCGCCAGCGGTCCGATCCACACCGGAACCCCGAGGAGGGCGTTCAGTGTCAGGCCGGCGCCCTGGTACTGCGGGACCAGGTAGAGGATGCAGATCGCGACGACGACGACCATGGCAACCTGGCGCAGCCGCTTGGAGCCAAGGCGGAACTCGGCGAAGTCCGGAACGGTATAGGCGCCTGAACGGCGCAACGGTGCCGAGACGAAGAACAGCAGGCCCAGGTAGCCCGCGGTGAAGCCGACGGGGTACCACAACGCGTCGGCACCGTACTTGGCGATCAGGCCTGCGACACCGAGAAATGAAGCGGCCGAGAGGTATTCGCCGGAGATCGCGGCGGCGTTCCAACGCGGAGAGACGGTTCGCGAGGCCACCAGAAAGTCCGACGTCGTCCGAGAGAGCCGCACGCCGTAGGCACCCAACCCCAGGGTGGCCACCACCGCCGCCGCCAGTCCGGTGGCGGTAAGTGCAGTCGCGCTGTTCAACGTTCGTCCCCGTCGGCGTCGATCACGTCCATGAAGTCGCGCTCACCCTGCTCGGCCACCCGGATGAAGAGCCAGCCGACTCCGTATAGCAACGGGTAGACGAGGACGCCCAGGACCAGCCAGTTGAGTCGCACTCCGACAACGTCGGTCGCCGCCAACTCGGGAAAGGCGTTGTTGAGCAATGGAAGTGCAGCCATGACAGCGACGACCACCAACGCCAGTCGAAGTCCCAGGCCCAGCTGGGCGCGGACCAGGCCCCGCACCAGCGCATCGCCGACGCCGGTCTGCTCCTGCACCTCGACCCGGGTGTGCACCATCCTGGTACCTCGCCGGTGTGCCAGCACCACCCGCTGCCGCTTCGGGGCCCCGGTGCCGGGCCGTCCGCTAGTCATTGGCGCCACCGGGGCGGAATGTGCGCATCGGATCGCGGATCAGCCGGTCGCGAAGTTCGCGTGTCTGGCGGCGGCTTACCGGCAGTTCCACGGCCGGGGATGCACCGTTGACCCGCATCCGTACCATCGTTGAGGCGCCGGCTGTTCGCAGACCGGTGACCATGCTCAGCGCCACCAGATACGACCGGTGCACGCGCAGGAACCCGCGGGATCGCCAGCGGTCTTCCAAAGTGTTCAACGTGATTCGCACGAGATGGGATCCGGAAGAGGCGTGCAACCGGGCGTAGTCGCCCTCGGCCTCCACCCAGCCGATGCTGTCGCAGCGCACCAACTGCGTTACTCCGCCGAGTTCGACCGGGATGACGTCGTCGCTGACGGCAGTCTCGCCCGGCTCGGCGCCGCGGGCTGCGACCACCCGCCGGACGGCCTCGTCGAGGCGCTCCTTGTGGATCGGCTTGAGCAGATAGTCCAGCGCTCCGACATCGAAGGCGGCCACCGCCTTGTCGTCGTGGGCGGTGACGAACACGATCGCGGGTGGTTGCGTGAAGTTGGCCAGCACCGCGGCCAATTCCAAGCCGGACAGGCCGGGCATATTGATGTCGAGGAAAACCGCATCGGCATTGTGTTCGTTGAGGATTCGCAGTGCCGAGGTGGCATCGCTGGCACTGATCACGTCGGCGACATCGGAATGTCGGCCGAGGAGGTAGGTGATCTCGTCAAGCGCCGGGGCCTCGTCATCGACGGCCAGTACGCGAAGCCGCATCCTCATCGCACTCTCTGCTGTGTACGTCGTTCTGATTGATCCGCCGTCGCCGCTCATACCCGAACGCCGGAACGGAACTTCGGCACCCGCATGATCACCTTGGTGCCCGCCCCGGTGGCTGTCTCGACCACCAGACCGTAATCGTTGCCGAAGGCCGCCCGCAGGCGTTGATCAACATTGGTCAGCCCGACGTGAGCGGCCTGCTCGCCGTCACCGAGGACATCGCCACTACCGGACCGCAACACCTCCGGATCCATTCCGACCCCGTCGTCCTCGACGGTGATGACACAGTCAGAACCTGCGTCGCGGGCGATGATCTCTACCGCTCCGGCCTGCCGACCGGCAAGGCCGTGCCGTACCGCGTTCTCGACCAGCGGCTGAAGCGCCAGGAAGGGAACCACCACGTTGAGCACCTCGGGTGCCACCTGCAGGGTGACCGACAGGTTCGGGCCGAACCGGGCGCGCTCGAGGCTGAGATAGCGGTCGACGTTGCGCAGCTCGTCGGCCAGTGCGGTGTACGGGCCGGAAGCGCGGAACGAATACCGCGTGAAGTCGGCGAATTCCAGGATGAGGTCACGGGCTCGATCCGGGTCGGTCCGCACGAACGACGCGACGGTGTTCAGAGCGTTGTAGATGAAATGCGGGCTGATCTGAGCCCGCAGCGCCAGCACCTCGGCCCGGTCCAGCCGTGCTCGCGAGGCATCGAGTTCGGCCAGTTCCAATTGACTCGCGGCGTAACGGGCCGTCTCACCGATCGCGCCGAGCATGCCGGGAGCGGGCTCGGATCCGTGTACCACGGCCAGCGCGCCCAGCACGGTCCCGTTGTCATCGAGAAGCGGCTGGGCGATCACAGCAGGGTTCTGCTCACGCAGTAGCAGCCGGCGCCGCCCGTTGATCGAATCGGACACGGCCCGGTCGCAGAGGGTTGTTGTTGTGGATGACCAGAAGTCATCGGAGGGAGGGTCCGTGGAGAGGAGCACCCCGTCGCCCCCGTAGAGGGCCAACCCGTCGGCTCCGGTCAGGGCGCGCAGGTGCGGCGCTGCGGCCCGGGCCGAATCGGAATCAAGTCCGGTGCGCAGCGGCCGGGCGGCCAACGCGGCCGTATGCAGCGCGGCATACACAGTGCGTTCCGCCGGAGTGGTTACCACTTTGCGGGTCAAAACCGCGAACAAGCCCAGACCGAGCGCAACTAGGGCGAGGGCGATGGTCAGCGCCAGTGCTACTCCATCCGACATCGCACCTCCCACCGCTTGCCCGGCTGTTGTGCCATTGTGCGGCTTCTGGCCGCGGGTGGGGTAACTAGACTGGCCCCATGGCGCGCCTGCAGCTGACCTCGGACCCTGCCGCCGACACCCTGCTGTCCGAGGATCCGTTCGCCCTGTTGGTCGGCATGCTGCTCGATCAGCAGATTCCGATGGAGGTGGCGTTCGCCGGGCCGCGCAAGATCGCCGACCGGCTTGGCGGCCTCGACCCACGGGTCATCGCCGGGCACGACCCCGTCGGGTTCGCGGCGATGTGCGCGGAAAGTCCGGCGGTGCATCGATTTCCGGGATCGATGGCCAAGCGGGTCCAGGATCTGGCCGGTGCGGTGGTGCAGGACTACGACGGTGACACGGCCGGGTTGTGGACGCGCGGCGACCCCGACGGCGCCGAGGTACTGCGCCGACTCAAGGCGTTGCCCGGCTTCGGCGAGCAGAAGGCCAGGATTTTTCTGGCACTGCTGGGCAAGCAGTACGGGGTGACCCCGAAGGGATGGCGGGCGGCGGCCGGAGACTATGGCCGGGCCGGCACGCACATGTCGATCGCGGACGTGGTGGACAAGGGGTCGCTCGAGCAGGTGCGAACGTACAAGAAGAAGATGAAGGCGGCGAAAGCCGGAAAAACCGGAGGCGACTCATGAAGACCCACCTCAACTGCCCGTGCGGCGAGGCGATCCGGGGCAAGGACGAGGACGAACTCGTCGAACTTGCCCTGGCCCACCTCGCCGAGGCCCACCCCGGCATGAGCTACGAACGCGAGCACATCCTGTTCATGGCCTACTGAAGCACGGCCACTGTTGGTGGCCCACTCAGGGCACGACGGTCGAACCGATCGTCGGCATGAAGGTGCACTGCTTGTCCACGGTGGTCACCTGGCCGAAGATCGTTGACATGATGCTGCCCGGTCCGGTGTCGGCCATGGCGGTCAAGGTGGTGGGGCCCTGCGGGTTGATCTCCGGATTGGGCTTGAGCGTGACGCTGCCGGAGCGGCCGTTGGTCAGGTTGACCCAGGTGACGTTAAGTGGCAACTTCTGCTCGGCTGCCGGCGCGGGAGTGCCCACGGCGGTGAAGACGTAGGCGGTCTGGCCCGCGGTGGGACCGGGCGCCGGGATCTTGGCGGGCCCGGCCACGGCGATCGCGGTGGCGATGACGTTGCCGCCGTCCTTGAGGCAACCGTTGCTGATCGAGGGGTACATGAAGTCCTGCGTGGGCGGGCTGTTCGGGTCGAACGACGGCACCGCCCCCGCGGGTGCCGGGCTCGCGGCCGCCAGTGCGACGGCGGCGGGTGCGGCTTCGGGGGCCGGCGGGATCGCCAGGAGGGCGGCTTCCGGAGCAGGCGCGACCTCGGGGAGCGCATCGGCGACCGGGCCGACGGCGTGTGCGGGATCGATGCCGGTCGGCAAATGAGCCTCAGTCCCGGGGATCGCACCGGGGGCGGGCACGTGCAGTTCCAGCGGGATCGGCCCGTTTCCAGTGCCCGGCGTCAGCAGCGGCCTGGTTCCGTGCGCCGGCCCGGCGAGCGCCTGCTGGGCCACCGGCGCGGAGGTTCCGATGCCGGTCAGGCTGGCGGCGCCGCCGGACTGGACGAACCGGGTCACCGCCTCGGCCAGGGACGCCGATCCGGCCGGGGTGGTGGCGTTGCCGGCCAACTGTGATGCAGCGGCCAGCAGCAACTCCTGAGCCGACGCCGGGTGGGCCGCCGCCTGCTGGACCACCGGACTCAGGCTCTGCACCGCATTCAGGCCTGGCAGCTGTCCCGGATCCAGCGGAATGCTGGGGTCTGCCACAGCAGCCGGGCCCAAAGCCACGGCGGCGACGTAGGCCGCGGTGGTCAGGCCGGCAGCCAGCCTGGTGATCTGCAGCACGGGAAAACTCCTCGGTGTCGGTCGCGCGATCAGGGCAGGGCCGAAAGAACCGGCATCTCGCCGATGCCCGGTGCCGTCGGCGGTACCGGGGCGGGTTGCGCCGTGGTGGCGGGCGGAATCGTCACCGGGGCCGCCGAAGCGGCCGGGGCGAAGCCGGGTGTCTGCCCGATCTGGACCGGGAACGGCATCTGGGCGGGGCCCAGGTTGGCCAGGTTGGCCGGGATTCCCAACTGGTTCAGCAGTGGCAGGTAGGCGCCTATCGCGTCGGTGGGCGCGGCCGCCGGCGCCACCGGGGCGGCACCGGGCACCGCGATGGGCGAGACCGGAAGCGTCGACGGGGCCGGGGCGCCGACGATGGACGAAGCGCCGCTGAGCGCGGTCGCTGCGGTCTGCAGCACCGCGCCGATGCCGGCCGGGTTGGCGGCGAGTTGTTGGATCATGCCGAGTGCCGGCACGTCGGGAATGATCGGCGGCAACACCGGCTCTGCGGCGGCGGCCGGGCTGAATGCGATCGCCGCACCGAGGCCGGCGGCGGCAATCGCGTTGGCGGCGAACAGTTTTGCGAAACGTGACATGTGATCCACTCCCTTGATTGCAAGTCCTGCAACCGAAGGTAGACCGATACTGGTGGTACTCAAGTGACACGTGTGTCGTTTATTCAACCGTTACGGGAGCGATGGCCATCGGTTACCACAACGCCGCTGGCTAGAGTTCAAGCGATGCGCACCGCTTCGCCGGCCGACCGGCTGCCGACGCGCCTGGACACACTGGCGCCGGTGTTGCTCATCGCCAGTGTGGCGGCCCGGTTGGGGTGGACCTACCTGGTTCCCAACGGAGCGAACTTCGTCGATCTGCACGTCTATCTCGGCGGTGCAGCGGCACTCGACGCCCCCGGAACGCTGTACTCCTACGTCTACGCCGACCAGACGCCGGACTTTCCGCTGCCCTTCACCTATCCGCCATTCGCGGCGCTGGTGTTCTATCCGCTGAGCCTGCTGCCGTTCGGTCTGGTCGCCCTCTGCTGGCAACTGGGTATCGTTGCCGCGCTCTACGGCGTGGTGCGATGCTGCCAACGGCTGCTGGGGGCCGGCGGGCACCGGACGGCGATGCTGTGGACCGCCGTCGCCATCTGGACCGAACCGCTCCGCAGCACGTTCGACTACGGGCAGGTCAACGTGATCCTGGTGCTGGCGGTGTTGTGGGCGGCGTACAGCAACCGATGGTGGGTGTCGGGACTGCTCGTCGGTCTGGCTGCCGGGGTGAAGCTGACGCCGGCGATCACCGGACTGTACTTCGTGGGCGTGCGGCGTTGGGGCGCAGCGGTTTTTGCGGCCGTCGTGTTCGCGGCGACGGTGGCGCTGTCGATCGTGGCGATCGGTTCGCAGGCCCGCTACTACTTCACCGACCTGCTTGGCGACGCCGGTCGGGTCGGACCGATCGGGACGTCGTTCAACCAGTCCTGGCGGGGCGGCGTCTCTCGCCTCCTGGGCCACGATGCGGGCTACGGACCGTTGGTGCTGGTTGCCATCACGGTGACCGCGGTGCTGGCGGTGTTGGCCTGGCGGGCACTGGGGGAGCAGTCCGAACTCGGTGGCCGGGACCGGTTGGGCTCGCTGCTGGTGGTGCAACTCTTCGGTCTGCTGATCTCGCCGATCTCATGGACCCATCACTGGATCTGGTTGGTGCCCTTGATGATCTGGCTGTTAAACGGGCCCTGGCGGGATCGCCGCGGGGCCCGGGTACTCGGGTGGGGTTGGCTGGCGCTGACCCTGATCGGGGTGCCGTGGTTGCTGAGCTTCGCCCAGCCGAGCATCTGGGACATCGGCCGACCGTGGTACCTGGCCTGGGCCGGCCTGGTCTACGTCCTCGCCACACTGGCCACCCTCGGGTGGATAGCCTTCAGTCCGGCAGCAGCCCGTCGATTTCCCGCGCCATTTCGACGTCCTTATCGGTGATCCCGCCCTCGGAGTGGGTCACCAGCACGAAAGTGACAGTGCGCCAACGGATATCGATGTCCGGGTGGTGGTCAGCACGTTCCGCGTGCTCGCCGACCCGACGAACGGCGTCGAGGCCGTCAAGGAAGGAACCGAAGGTCACCGAGCGGCGCAGCGCGCCATCGGTTCGCTTCCACCCGTTCAGTGCCAACGCCGCGGCGTCGACTTGATCATCGCTCAATACAGCCATGCCTCGACGGTATACCTTCGGGCCATGCCTTCCCAGGTGGTCGTCGCGGGCGCTCTGATAGCGGGATCTTCGGTGTTGCTCGCCCAGCGGCAGCGCCCGCCGGAACTGGCCGGACTGTGGGAGTTGCCCGGCGGCAAGGTGGCACCGGGGGAGACCGAGGCCCAGGCGCTGGTGCGGGAATTGCGCGAGGAACTCGGCGTCGAGGTGAGGGTGCTCGACCGTCTGGGTTGCGACGTGCCGATCGGCGGGTCGCTGGTGTTGCGGGCTTATCAGGTGGTTCAGACCGCAGGCTCGCTGCACCCGCACGATCACGCGGCACTGCGGTGGTTCGGGGCCGCGGACTTGGCCGACGTCGACTGGGTGCCCGCCGACCGGGCCTGGCTGCCCGAGTTGCTCAGCCGCCTTGCCCGCTGATCAGCTCACACGTTTTCGCGAACGGGCACCTGCACTGCGACAATCACAGCCGTGACTAGCCCCAAATCCCAGCATGAATTCCGCAACGTCGCCATCGTGGCTCACGTCGACCACGGCAAGACGACCTTGGTCGATGCGATGCTTCGGCAATCCGGGGCACTGAGCCACCGGGGCGACGACGCCGTAGAGCGACTCATGGACTCCGGGGATCTGGAGAAGGAAAAGGGCATCACGATCCTGGCCAAGAACACCGCCGTGCACCGCCTTAACCCCGACGGCAGCAAGACCGTGATCAACGTCATCGACACCCCGGGCCACGCGGACTTCGGTGGCGAGGTGGAGCGCGGGCTGTCCATGGTCGATGGGGTGCTGCTGTTGGTGGACGCCTCGGAAGGACCGCTGCCGCAGACCCGTTTCGTGTTGCGCAAGGCGCTTGCCGCGCACCTGCCGGTGATCTTGGTGGTCAATAAGACCGACCGTCCGGACGCCCGCATCGCAGAGGTCGTCTCGGAAAGCCATGACCTGCTGCTCGATGTCGCATCTGATCTGGACGCCGAGGCGCAGACGGCCGCTGAGCATGCCCTCGGACTGCCGACCCTGTACGCGTCCGGCCGAGCCGGAGTGGCCAGCACGGTCGAGCCCGCCAACGGCGAGAACCCCGAGGGCGAGAACCTCGACCCACTGTTCAATGTTCTGCTCGAACACATTCCGCCGCCGAAGGGCGACCCGGAAGCACCGCTGCAGGCGTTGGTCACCAACCTGGACGCCTCGGCGTTCCTCGGCCGTCTCGCGCTGATCCGCATCTACAACGGCCGCCTCCGCAAGGGCCAGCAGGTGGCTTGGATGCGCGAGGTCGACGGGCTTCCCGTGATCACCAGCGCAAAGATCACCGAATTGCTCGCCACCGTCGGCGTCGAACGCAACCCGACCGACGAGGCCGTCGCCGGCGATATCGTCGCCGTCGCGGGTATGCCCGAGATCATGATCGGCGACACCCTCGCCGACCCCGAACACGCGCACGCCCTGCCGCGTATCACCGTCGACGAACCGGCCATCTCGGTGACCATCGGTACCAACTCCTCGCCGTTGGCGGGCAAGGTCTCCGGCCACAAGTTGACCGCACGCATGGTCAAGTCCCGGCTGGACACCGAACTGGTCGGCAACGTGTCGATCCGGGTGGTCGACATCGGCCGTCCCGACGCGTGGGAGGTGCAGGGTCGCGGTGAGTTGGCGCTGGCCGTCCTCGTCGAGCAGATGCGTCGCGAGGGCTTCGAACTGACCGTCGGCAAGCCCCAGGTGGTCACTCGCACCATCGACGGCAAGTTGCACGAGCCCTTCGAGGCGATGACCATCGACTGCCCCGAGGAGTTCGTGGGCGCGGTCACCCAACTGATGGCCGCGCGCAAGGGCCGCATGGAGGAGATGGCCAACCATGCCGCCGGGTGGGTCCGGATGGACTTCATCGTTCCCAGCCGCGGGCTGATCGGCTTCCGCACTGACTTTCTCACCTTGACTCGCGGCACCGGAATCGCCAACGCGGTGTTCGACGGCTACCGGCCCTGGGCCGGCGAGATCCGAGCCCGGCACACCGGATCGCTGGTAAGCGACCGCACCGGCACGGTGACGCCGTTCGCGATGATCCAACTCGCCGACCGCGGCCAGTTCTTCGTCGAACCCGGCGACGACACCTACGAGGGCCAGGTCGTCGGCATCAACCCCCGTGCCGAGGATCTCGATGTCAACGTCACCCGCGAGAAGAAGCTGACCAATATGCGGCAGTCAACCTCCGACGTGATGGAGACGTTGGCTCGTCCGCTTGAGCTTGGCCTCGAACAGGCCATGGAGTTCTGCGCCGAGGACGAATGTGTGGAGGTCACGCCGGAGATCGTGCGGGTGCGCAAGGCCGAATTGGACGCCACCACCCGCGGCCGGAACCGCTCGCGGGCCAAGGCGCAGAAAGCGTGACCGGTACAGCCGCGGCCGGTCGATACCCTTAGGCGTGCCCATCGGACTGCGCAGGCTGCTCGCCGCCGTCGCAGTGCTCCTGCTGAGTGCCGCGTGCACGGCCGACCCGCCGCCGGCGCCACAGAGCACCGAGACCACCCAGGCCGACACGCCACCGCCGAAGGCCGCCGAGGTCATCATGGCGATCGACTCGGTCGGCCCGGGGTTCAACCCGCACCTGCTCTCCGATCAGTCGCCGGTCACGGCGGCCGTCAGCGCGCTGGTGCTGCCGAGTTCGTTTCGGCCGGTTCCCGACCCGGCCACGCCCACCGGTTCGCGGTGGGAGATGGACCCGACCCTGCTGGTGTCAGCCCGGGTGACCGCCACCAACCCGTTCACCATCACCTACGAGATCCGTCCGGAGGCGGCCTGGACCGACAATGCGCCGATCGCGGCCGACGACTTCTGGTACCTGTGGCGCCAAATGGTCAGCCAGCCCGGCGTGGTGGATCCGGCCGGCTACGACCTGGTTACCGGTGTGCAATCGGTCGACGGCGGAAAGAAGGCCGTGGTGACGTTCTCCCGGCCCTACCCGGCCTGGCGTGAATTGTTCAACGACCTCCTGCCGTCCCACTTCGTCAAGGACGTCCCGGGCGGTTTCAACGCCGGATTGGTGCGGGCATTGCCGGTGACCGGTGGCCAGTTCCGGGTGGACAACTTCGATCCCCAGCGCGATGAGATCCTGCTCGCCCGCAACGACCGGTATTGGGGACTGCCGGCCAAGCCGGACCAGATCCTGTTCCGCCGCGCCGGGACGCCGGCAGCGCTGGCCGACTCGATCCGCAATGGTGACACCCAGGTGGCTCAGGTGCACGGTGGCGCGGCGGCTTTCGCTCAGCTCTCAGCGATCCCCGACGTTCGCACCGCCCGGCTCATCACGCCGCGGGTGCTGCAGGTCACCCTGCGCGCGCAACAGCCGACGCTATCCGATCCGCTTGTCCGGCAAGGCATTCTGGGTCTACTCGACATTGATCTGCTCGCCGCTGTCGGCGCCGGCAGCGACAACTCGGTCACCTTGGACGAGGCACTGGTTCGCTCTCCGAGCGATCCGGGCTACGTCGCCACCGCGCCGGCCCGGCCGAGCCGGGAGCGAGCGTTGGGGTTCTTCACCGCGGCCGGCTATCAGGTCGACGCCGATGGCGTGCAGACACCTGGTCCGGTGCCGCCGACCACCACCTCGGCAGCGCCCGGTCCGGTGAGCACCCTGGGTCGCATCAGTCGTAAAGGCGAAACGTTGTCGCTGGTGATCGGCGCCGCCGCAAACGATCCCACCGCGGTCGCCGTGGCCAACACCGCCGCCGATCAACTGCGAAGCGCCGGTATCGCGGCGACCGTTCTGGCGCAGGATCCTCCGGTGCTGTACGGCGCGTCACTGGTCAACAACCGGGTCGACGCCATTGTCGGCTGGAGTGCGGCCGGGGGAGATCTCGCGACACTACTCGCCTCGCGCTTCGGGTGCCCGGCACTGGAGGCCGCCCCGGTGGCGACCAGGCCCCCTCCCGGGCCTGCCCCGAAGACGACGCCCCGCCGACCGTCCGATCCCGATCCGCTGATCCGCGCACCGTCCAACCTGACCGGTATCTGTGATCGCACGATTGAGCCGAAGATCAGTGCGGCACTTGACGGTTCGATGGACATCAATGCGGTGATCGCGGCCGTCGAGCCCCGCTTGTGGGCGATGTCCACGGTGCTGCCCATCATGCAGGACAGCACCATCGTGGCCGCCGGTCCCAGTGTGCGCAACGTCAGTCTGACCGGGGCGGTGCCGATCGGGATCGTTGGCGACGCCGGTATGTGGGCGAAGACACCCTGACGGTTTAGTCTGCTGCGCGAGCGGCGGACGATCGGGCGCTAGTCCGCTGCGCGAGCAGCGGACGATCGGGCGCTGTGCGATCGCGCCTCGGCCGATCGTGCCCGGTTCGGCCGGGCCGCAGCCTGGCTGGCGTCCGCGGAGAGGGTCTCAGCACGGGACGACTCGTCGCCACCGGCAGCAACGGCAGCCGCAGTGGCGGTGCCCGCGGCGTCGTGCGCCCGGGCCGCGGCGACGCTGCGGAGCGTGTCCGCCTTAGCCGGGGCAGCATGAGCCGCACTGGCAGCGGGGGCAGCCTGAGCCGCACTGGCGGCGGGGACCGTCGGGATCGGCGAGGTCGCCACTCCCGGACCGCTCTTGAGGTCGGCGTAGACGGCCTCGCGCAGTGTCCGTACAGCGGCGACCGTATCCCCGACAGCGGTTTGGATGCTCGCGCTAACGGGTGCCAGGCCGGCGTTGAACGCGGCGATGACATCGCCTGTGGTTGCCAGGGTTTGGGCGAAGGTCGTGATGCCCACCAGGGTTCCGTTGATGACGGTGCGCACCCCGGTCAGAACCTGTGCGCCCACGCCGAAGGTGCCCACTACGGCATCGATGACCGCTTGCGCCGCCCGGTCGCGAGTGGCCTCGAATTCATACCCACCGAACGGCACCCGCGGAGCGGCGAGGAGCGTGAAGGTGTTGTTGATCGGCAACTGGATGGCGAGCAGTCCCACTCCCAATGCCTGGGTGATGGACTGCCCGGCCTGTACTGCCCCGACGATGGCGAACGGGCTGGTGATGAGTCCGACCCCGAGTCCAAGCGCGCCCCACCCGGTGAAGGGCGACTCCACCGGACTGGGTGGACTCACCGGCCCGATGCAGACCGTGCACTGCTCGACGCCGCCGATCAGAATCGGAGCCAGAGCCAGTCCGTCGCCCAGCAGATTCACCAGGATCTGGTAAGGGATCGCGCCCAGAGCGGGTGCGGCAGTCAACTCGATCGCGGGAATCTGGACGGTGGGCACTGGCAACTCGGCGGCCGGAGCCAGTGGGCTGACGGCAATGACGCCGGCACTGGCTAGGGCGACACCTGCCGTGAACATCGAACGGATAGCAACGGTCATTGATCACTCCTTGACGACGGGTCGATCAGAGGCTAACTGAGAAAAGGCTGAGTGATGTGTCATTTCGCGTGATATGCGCCCCACCAGATGCGCCCCGAGTGCCGCGGCAGCGAACACGATGAGCATCCACCACGGTGGCCTGGCCAACTCCCAGACGAATATCGCCGCCCAACCGGGCGCGTTCTGGGTGATGGCGAGCACGCCCGCTGCGCAGGCCAGGGACACCGCGGGCACGCTGAGGTCTACCGGCGTGTAGGCGTTGACGGCCAGTGCGACCATGGCCCCCAGTGCTGCTCCGGTCGCCAGTGCCGGAGTGAGCAGTCCACCGACCGCTCCGGCCCGTAGGAAACACGCCGTCAGGACCGGCTTGAGGATCAGCAGCGCCGCGGCCGAAGCCAAGGTGAGGTCGCTGGCCACGCTGACCGTCAGGATGCTCACGCCGTTGCCCGGCAGTTCCGGCCGGCGGTGCGAGCAGATACCCACCAGCAGGCCCGCCAACGCAATGGCGGGAATGAGTAGCCAGGAGTTGTATAGACCGCTCCCGGCTGCGCGTTCCCGGGCGTGGTCCATCAGACGGGTGAACACCGTGCCGACCCCGAATGCCAGTGGTGCAAGCAGAACCGCCACCGCCGTCAGCATGAGGGACAGCTGCGGACCGGGCCACTGCAACTGCGGCCCGTCGTGGGTCACCGACGATGCCACCGCCACCGCCACACTCGAGGTCACCAACGCGGTACCGACGGCTCGCAGGCGCCAGGTACGCAGCACCACCTGCAACGCGAATAACGCACCGCCGATCGGCACGCTGTAGACCGCGGCCAGTCCGGCGCCGGCGGCACATCCCAGCAGGATCTCCCGGTCGGCCGCGGTGAGGGTCAGACGGGACAGGCCCAGGTCCCCGAACGCCACCGACAACTGCCGTGGCGCATTCTCGCGCCCCAGGGATGCACCGGACCCGACCAGCACCACCTGCAAAGCCGCGTCGGCCGCCATGTCCCGTCGGGGCAGCGGTGCGGGACGGGTGATCGCCTCCGAGACGGTAGGGACCTGACGTCGGCGGCGCAGCAGCCACCAGCCCAGTCCGGCCAGTGCTCCGCCGATCATGGGTCCGAGTGCGCGGCGGACCGGACTCGACGCGCTCACCCCGTCCAGCAGGCTGCCGAAGCTGTAGTGATACGTGAGGTGCTCGACGAGGTTCAGCAGGAGGGTGGTGGCGGCACCGGCCAGTCCGGCCAGCAGTCCGATCGCCATTACCGCACAGCCGAATTCGAGGTTGCGGCGTACCTCGGGGTGATTCGCCACCGGGTGAACCTATGTCACGTGTTCTTCGACCGCCCTGGGTAGGGTGATCGGCACCGGCGACGCGAACAGAGGAGGGGCGATGCCTGCTGCACCGCGGCTGCTGTTCGTGCACGCCCACCCCGATGACGAGACCATGAACAACGGGGTCACGATCGCCCGTTACATCGCCGCCGGCGCCGAGGTCACCGTGTTGACCTGCACACTCGGCGAGGAGGGCGAGATCATCGGGGATGCCCTCGCGCAGCTCGGGGTCGATGATGCCGATCAGCTCGGCGGGTATCGCATCGGCGAGCTCACCGCCGCGCTGCACCACCTCGGGATCACCCGGCCCAGGTTCCTCGGCGGTGCCGGGCGCTGGCGCGACTCCGGTATGCCCGGAACCCCGGCCCGTGGGCGCACCAAGTTCGTCGACGGCGACTTCGACGTACTGGTCAACCAGGTCGCGGATGTGGTGGCCGAACTTCGCCCACACGTCGTCGTGACCTACGACCCCGGTGGCGGTTACGGCCATCCCGATCACATCCAGGCCCACCATGTCACCACCGCGGCGCTCGCCGCGGCGGCGGATCGTTGGCAGGTGCCGAAGTTCTACTGGACCGTGGCCTCCGCCGCCGCATTCCGGGCCGCCCTCGACACGCTCGGATCCGAGGACGTGTTGGCGGATTGGATCTGGCTTCCCGACGAGGCTTCCTACGGTTTCGACGACGACCGGATCACCGCGGTCATCGACGCACCCGAGCATGTCGGTGACAAGGTCGGGGCCATCGCGGCGCATGCCACCCAGATGGTTCTCGGGCCAACCGGACGCGCTTTCACGCTCTCGAACAAGCTGATCCTGCCCGTGTTGTCGGCAGAGCACTACGTGCTGGTAGCTGGCCGGCCGGGCGCCACTGATGAAAGAGGCTGGGAGACTGACCTTCTCGCGGGTCTGGACCTGTCTGGGGAACAGCACTGAAGGCCATGCTCGCCTTGTTGGCGCTCGACGGCGTCCTGTCGGCAGTCGCTGGCGCGTTGTTCCTACCGGTCCATCTCGGCTCGGTGATGTTTCCGGTCAGCGCAGTTCTCTGCGGTCTGGTCAACGCCGCGCTGGTGTGGGCGGCCGGTCATTGGACGGATTCGCGCCGTCTCGCGGCGTTGCCGCTGTGGACCTGGCTGGCTACGGTTGCCGTGCTCGCCCTGGGTGGGCCCGGTGGTGACGTGATCTTCGGCGGCCAGGGCGCTATGGCGTACTCGGTCCTGATCCTCCTGGTGCTCGGCGCTTTGCCGCCGGCGTTGGTTCTGCGCCGGATGCCGTGACCTCACTGCCCCCGGCGGTGCGGCCTCTCGGTCCGGTCGGCTCCGTCTGCGGCGGTGGCCCCGGTCTCAGTCGCGGCTTTCGTCGCGGTCTCAGCTGAACCGGCTTCCGGCGCCTGCTGGGCGACCGCGGCGCGCGCCGCGCGGGCCGCGCTGCGGCCTGCCTGCCGGACCGGCTTGCTCGGGCCGGCCACATCGGCGACGGCCACATCGGCGACGGCGGGGGCCGTCTCGGCAACCAGGTCCGTCCCAGCGATCGGGTCTGTCCCAGCAGCCGGGTCCGTCTCTGGAGCCGTCGTATCCCCGGCGGGCTGTGTGACGACGGGGGTCTGGGTGTTGGCCCCGGTGTCCGGCGCCGCAGCCGAGATCGCCGCAGCAGCGCTCGCCGCGG
>CAMCWJ010000015.1 GCA_945882475.1 Bifidobacterium breve | reverse complement strand
TCGGCATCACCCCGCGGGAAGCCGATCGGATCGATCCGCAGCAACGCCTCCTGCTCGAGGTCGCCGTCGAGGCGTTCGAGCACGCCGGGATCCCGGCCGAAACGCTCCAGCGATCCCAGACCGGGGTCTTCGTCGGCTCATGCGTCAGTGAATACGGCTATCTGGCCTCACGCGACCTCAGCAAGATCGACGCTTGGACGGGCACCGGCGGCGCGCTGAGCATCATTGCCAATCGGCTGTCCTACTTTCTGGACCTTCGCGGTCCATCGCTGACCGTCGACACCGCGTGTTCGTCGTCACTGGTCGCGGTGCACCTGGCATGCCAGAGCCTGCGCACCGGTCAAGCGGACCTCGCGATCGCCGGCGGGGTGAACCTGATCCTCTCGCCGGTGGTGACGCGCAGTTTCGATGCGGCCGAAGCCATGTCGCCGACCGGCGCCTGCCATGCCTTCGACGCGGCGGCCGACGGATTCGTCCGTGGCGAGGGGTGCGGCGTCGCCGTCCTCAAGCGGCTCTCCGACGCGCTCCGCGATGGTGACCGGGTGCTCGCCGTGGTGCGCGGTTCGGCGGTCAATCAAGACGGACGGTCCAACGGCCTGATGGCACCGAACCCGGCCGCCCAAGCCGCCGTATTGCGCGCCGCGTGCGCCGACGCGGGCCTGCAACCATCCGAAATCGACTACGTCGAGGCGCACGGAACCGGCACGCTGCTCGGCGATCCGATTGAAGCCCGAGCCCTCGGGGCGGTCTATGGCCGCGGCCGCCAACCCGATGCGCCGCTGTTGGCCGGCGCGGTCAAGACCAACCTCGGGCACTTGGAGGCGGCCGCGGGCATCGCCGGGTTGATCAAGGCGACCCTTGCGGTGCAACGCGGCACCATCCCGGCGAATCTGCACTTCGAGAATCCCAACGCCCACATTCCGTTCGACGAGCTTCGGCTCAAGATTGTCGCCGAGCCGACCGACTGGCCCGACACCGGACGCCCGCGCCGCGCGGGTGTGTCGTCGTTCGGCTTCGGCGGTACCAACGCCCACATCGTCTTGGAGCAGGCTCCCACGGCGGATGCGCCCGAGCTCGACGCCGTCCCACCGGTGGCCACCCTGGTGGTCAGCGGCAAAAGCACTGAGCGGATGGCCGAGATGGCCACCACCCTGGCTGACTGGATGGTCGGTACCGGAGCGCAGGTGCCACTGGCCGACGTCGCGCACACGCTGAATCATCACCGAACCCACCACCCGATCTTCGGCACGGTCTGTGCGGCTGACCGGGCGGCGGCTGTGGTCGGCCTGCGGGCGCTTGCTGCCGGGCATCCCGAGGCCGGCGTGGTCGGTCCGCACCAGGGCCAGTGTGGTTCGGGAACCGTGTTCGTCTTTTCGGGCCAGGGATCCCAGTGGGCCGGCATGGGTCGCCAGTTGCTGGCCGATGAGCCGGTATTCGCTGACGCCATCGCAGCACTGGAGCCGGATTTCGTTGCGCAGCTGGGGTTTTCGCTACACGACGTCTTGGCAAACGGCGAACCGGTGGATGGCTCGGTGCGCGTCCAGTCGGTGTTGGTCGGGATGCAACTGGCGTTGGCCGCGCTGTGGCGCTCCTACGGTGTGGAACCCGATGCGGTCATCGGCCATTCCATGGGCGAGGTTTCGGCCGCGGTGGTGGCCGGCGCCCTGACCCCGGCCGAGGGATTCTCGGTGATCGCCAACCGGTCGAGGTTGATGTCGGAACTCACCGACAAGGGCGCGGTGGCACTGCTGGAACTCGACGCCACCGCCGCAGAAGCACTGATCGCCGATTATCCCGGGGTCACGGTGACGGTGTACTCGTCGCCGCGCCAGACGGTGGTTGCCGGTCCGACCGAGTCGGTCGACGCCGTCATCGCCGCGGCCCTGGAACGCAACGTCTTCGCCCGTAGGGTGAACATGGAGGTCGCGTCTCATACCGCGATGATGGACCCCATCCTCGCCGAGTTGCGGGCCTCGCTGGCTCCACTGGTGCCGCAGGAACCGCGCATCCCGGTTATCAGCACCGTCGAAAACGCAGATCCCGCAAAACTTTTCGATGCCGATCACTGGGTGGCGAACGTGCGCAACCCGGTCCGGTTCAGCTCGGCCATCGCCACCGCCGCTGCCACCAACTGCACCTTCATTGAGATCAGCCCGCACCCGGTGCTCACCAAGGCGATTTCCGACACCCTCGATGACCCCGCCACCGCCAGCGCGCATCACCACAGTCTCGGCACGCTCGTGCGCGACGCCCATGACACCGTCGCATTCCACACCAACCTCAATGCCACGCACGTGGTCCGGGCGCCACTCGGCGAACACCCGCCGGAGCCGCATCCGGCAATCCCGATCACCCCGTGGCGCCACACCCGGCACTGGATCGACACCGCACCTGCGTTGCCGGCCAACGGTTTCGGTGTTCCCGGCAGGACTGCGGTGACCGGGCGCCGGGCCCTGGCCGCCGCGGATTGCCCCGTTCCGGTGGACTGGCTGTACGAGCCGACGTGGCAGGTCCACCCACTGCCGGCATCCGAATCCGCCGCCGCCGGCCCGTGGCTGGTCCTCGGCGATGCCGACCTCGGCGCCGAACTCGGTCGAGGGATGGCTCTTGACAGTGACAGGGTGGACAGTGATAGGGCCACGTTGCGAGCCGCCCTGGCGGACGTCGACAAGGTGCTGTTCGCACCGGCATCGGCCGGCTCCCTCATTGACGTCGCGGCGGCCTACCGGCTGTTCCACGAAGCGCGGGCGCTGGTCGAAGAACTGATTGCGATGCCCTCGCCGCCGCGGCTCTTCATCGCCACCCGCAACGCCCAGCCTGTCGCCGAAGGCGACCGCGCCAACGCGACACACGCCGTGCTGTGGGGCCTGGGCCGCACGCTTGCGCTGGAACACCCCGAGATCTGGGCGGCGGTGATCGATATCGACGAGTCGATGCCGGCCGCGCTCACCGCGCGACTCGTGCGGGCCGAGTCGCAAGCGGCGGACGGCGAGGATCAGGTCGTGTACCGGGCGGGTGCACGCTACGTTCCGCGCCTCGAGCACGTCGCCGGGTGGGCAACACCAGCCGACGTGATCAGCCATGACACCAGCCATCTGGTTATCGGAGCCACCGGACACATCGGCCCGCATCTGATTCAGCAACTCGCCGACATGGGCGCCGGAACGGTTGTCGCGGTGTCGCGAAACCCCGGGGGCCGCCTCGACGAGTTGGCCCGGCAACTCGCCTCGACGGGGACCACCCTGATCCAGGTTGCGGCCGACGCCACCGATCCGGCCGCTATGTCGGCGCTGTTCGAGAGGTTCGGTTCCGATCTGCCTGCACTCGAGGGCATCTACCTGACGGCCTTCGCCGGCGGGCCGGTAGCGCTTTCGGGCATGACCGACGACGACGTCGCCACCATGTTCGGTCCGAAACTGGACGCACTCGCGGTGCTGCACGCGCTGTCGCTGAAGACCGACGTCCGCCAGTTCGTGCTGTTCTCGTCGATCTCCGGTCTGCTCGGATCGCGTTGGCTGGCCCACTACACCGCGACCAGCACCTTCCTCGACACCTTCGCCTTCGCCCGCCGCAACCTCGGCCTGGCGGCCACCACGGTGAACTGGGGGCTGTGGAAGTCGCTGGCAGATCTGCAGGCCGGCACCAGCCAGGTGACGTCGGACTCCGGTCTGGTGCCGATGGCCGATGAGGTGGCGATCCGCGCGCTGCCGATGATGATCGCTCCCAGTGCGCCGGTGCGCTCCACCGTGGTGGATGCCGATTGGCCGCTGCTGGCCGCGGCGTACCGCACCCGCGGCGCGCTGCGGATCGTCGACGACATTCTGGTCGCCGACGCCGGCGCGGGCGGCGATGTTGCGGAGGGCGAGTTCCGGAAAGCGCTGCGCGAGTGCCCATCCGAGCAGCGCCGCGCCCTGCTGGCGGAGCACATCGGTGGCCTCGCCTCGGCGGTCATGGGACTGCCGCCCTCGGAGATTCTCGATCCGGCGGCGGGTTTCTTCCAACTGGGCATGGATTCGCTGATGAGTGTCACGCTGTCCCGCAGCCTCAGCGCGAGCCTGGGCGAAACGCTCACTCCGGCCGTCGTCTTCGACTACCCGAGTGTCGAGGCCCTCAGCGACTATCTGTCGACCGTCCTTCCGGAACTGGCTGACGCACACGAGGCCGGCGGTGACGAGTACGACGACCTGACTGATGACGATCTGCTCCGGCAACTGTCCGAACGGCTGGGCCAGGCGAATTGACCACCGCACAGCCTGATCGCGCCCGCGCGATCATCACCGATGCGCTACGCAAAATCGACGATCTGTCCTCGCGTCTGGAGATCGCCGAGAAGTCGAGCACCGAACCTATCGCTGTGGTCGGCATCGGCTGCCGGTTCCCCGGCGGGGTGAACAACGCCGAGCAGTACTGGGAACTGCTCAAAGATGGCCGCAGTGGAATCGTTCGCGTTCCCGCCGAACGTTGGGACGCCGATGCCTACTACACCGACGATCACACCGTGCCCGGGACGATCTGCAACCGTGAGGGCGGGTTCCTCACCGGCTGGCAACCCGAGGAGTTCGATGCGGAGTTCTTCGCCATCTCCCCGCGCGAGGCCGAGGCGATAGATCCGCAACACCGACTCCTTCTCGAGGTCGCGTGTGAAGCGTTGGAGGACGCCGGGATCCCGGCGCGGACCATCCGCGGCACCCAGACCGGAGTGTTCGTCGGTCAGACCGCCTACGACTACATGCTCAACCTTTCGTCAGGGATGGCTCAGGACGATCTCGACGCCTACGTCCTCACCGGAAACTCCGCGAACTTCGCGGCCGGTCGGCTGTCGTACTTCCTCGGTGCGCGGGGCCCGGCAATGGTCCTCGACACCGCCTGCTCGTCATCACTGACCGCCATCCACCTGGCCTGCCAGAGCCTCCGGAGCCGGGAGAGCGACACCGCACTTGTGGCCGGCACCAATCTGTTGCTCAACCCCGGTGCCAGCATCGCCTGCTCGCGGTGGGGCATGCTCGCCAAGGACGGGCAGTGCAAGACCTTCGATGCCGCCGCAGACGGTTACGTCCGAAGCGAGGGATGCGGGGTGGTGGTACTCAAACGCCTCGAAGATGCCCAGCGTGACGGCGATCGCATCCTGGCGGTCGTGCGGGGGTCGGCGGTCAATCAGGACGGGGCCAGCAGTGGCGTCACCGTTCCCAACGGACCGGCACAGCAGGCGCTGCTGCGCCAGGCGCTGTCGGCGGCGCGGTTGGCGCCCAGCGACATCGACTACATCGAGGCGCACGGCACCGGCACACCGCTGGGTGACCCGATCGAACTCGAGGCGCTGGGTCAGGTGTTCGCCGACCGGGCCGATGCGCCGCCGTTGATGCTCGGCTCGGTGAAGACGAACCTGGGTCACCTGGAAGCCGCGGCAGGAGTTGCCGGCTTTATCAAGACCGTTCTGAGCCTGCGAAACGGCTACATTCCGCGCCACCTCAACTTCTCCGAACTCACCCCGCACGCCAGCGAGTCCGCCGCCCGGATGACCGTTGCGGCCAACGGAGGGGACTGGCCGGTGACCGGCCGGCCGCGCCGTGCCGGAGTTTCGTCATTCGGCGTCTCCGGAACCAACGCTCACATCGTCCTCGAGCAGGCGCCGGAAGATGTTGCACCGGAAGGTGTCACACCACCGCCGGTGTCCACCCTCGTGGTGTCCGGAAAGTCCGTGGACCGGATCGCGGCGCTGGCGGGGGTCCTGGCGGACTGGGTGGACGGGCCCGGATCGCAGGTGGCACTGGCCGACATCGCTCATACGCTCAACCACCACCGGACCCGCCATCCCCGCCACGCGACCGTGTGCGCCCGTGATCACACTCATGCGGTGGCCGGGTTGCGGGCTCTGGCCGCCGGCGAATCAGCGGTGGGTCTGGTCAACGCCCACGACGGAACGTGCGGCCCCGGAACAGTTTTCCTTTATTCGGGCCAGGGTTCGCAGTGGGCGGGGATGGGCAGGCAGCTGCTGGCCGACGAGCCGGCATTCGCTGCGGCCGTCGCCGAGCTGGAGCCGGATTTCGTTGCCCAGGTCGGCTTTTCGCTACAGGAGTTGCTGTCCAGCGGACGGGCACTGACCGGAATCGAGCAGATTCAGCCCGCGCTGGTAGGAATTCAGCTTGCGTTGACCGCACTGTGGCGCTCCCGCGGAGTCGAGCCCGACGCCGTGATCGGGCATTCGATGGGCGAGGTCACCGCGGCGGTGGTGGCGGGCGTGCTCACCGCGGCCGAGGGACTGAAGGTGATCGCGACCCGGTCCCGGTTGATGGCGCGGTTGTCCGGTCAGGGCGCGATGGCACTGCTGGAACTCGACGCCGCCGCCGCCGAGGCGCTGATCGCCTCACACCCCCGGGTGACGGTGGCGGTGTACGCCTCGCCGCGGCAAACGGTGATCGCCGGGCCGCCGGGAGATATCGACGAGTTGGTCGCGCTGGTGGCGGCACAGGACCGCCTGGCGCGGCGGGTCGAGGTCGACGTGGCCTCCCACCATCCGACCATCGACCCGATCCTGCCGGAGTTGCAGGTGGAGTTGGCTGGACTGGCGCCGAAGGCCCCGCGGATCCCGATCATCAGCACGGTCGACAAGGCAGGTCCCGCACCGGTTTTCGACGCCCAGCACTGGGTGGCCAACCTACGCAACCCGGTCCGCTTCAGCCAGGCGGTTGCCGCGGCGGGGGAGCGCAACAGCACCTTCATCGAGGTCAGTCCGCACCCGTTGCTCACCCATGCCATCTCCGACACCCTGGGCGAGAAGCATCACCACAGCCTGGGCACCCTGGCTCGCGACACCGACGACACCGTCACGTTTCAGACCAACCTCAACACCACCCGCGCGCCGGACACCGATGGTCCGTCCGGGCATCGGGTAACGCTGCCCGCCTCGCCCTGGCAGCACACCCGCCACCGCATCACCACCGGTGCCACCACCCCGATGGGCACCCACCCCCTGCTGGGGATCGGTGTGACGGATCCGATCAACGGTGTCCGGATCTGGGAGAGCACACTCGGTCCGGACCTGCTGTGGCTTGGTGACCACCGCGTCGGTGACGCGTGCGTCCTGCCCGGAGCGGCCTACGCCGAACTTGCACTCGCCGCCGTGACAGACGCATTCGGTTCCGGCGACCCGCGCCCGTGGACCATCAGCGAGTTGTGCCTGGACCAGGTAATGATTGTGGCCCCGAACACCACCGTGGTGACCACGCTGCAGGGTGACGAATCCAAGCCGAGAGTGGAAATCCGCTCGCGCAGAACCGATTCCGGATGGACTACCCATGCCACCGCCACGCTGGAGCGCGACAGCCGCCAGCCCGGCGAGGTGCCCGCGACCGACACGCTGACCGAGCTCGATCCCGAGGAGCTCTACCGGCAGTTGCGTGGCGCGGGCCAGCAACATGGGCCCGCATTCCAGGGAATCGTCGGCCTGGGCGTTTCGGACGCCGGAGTGGGAAGAGCCGAGGTGGCGCTTCCCCTGGGGGCAAAGAAGTCGGCGCGACGATTCATCCTGCATCCGGTGATGATGGACATCGCGATGCAGACCCTTGGTGCGGCCAAGGTCGCGAAGGATCTCGCGACCGACGGATCCGAGGAGCCGGCGATGGTGCTCCCGGTACGACTGGCCGGGGTCCGGGTCTACGGCGATCTGACTGCCGGCGTCGCTGCGGTCGCCACGCTGCGCGAGACTCCCCGCCCGGACCGCTATGTCGGGCAGGTTTTCCTCACCGATTCGGGTGGCCGGGTGCTGCTGGAGATCGACGAAGTCGATATGGCGGTGTTGCAGGCCCCCGGAGCCAACGGAATCACCAGTCGGTTGTTCACGGCGGTGTGGGAGCCGACGGATCTGGTCAAGCCGGCCGCGGTTCTCGACTCGGTTCTGGTAGTCGGTGATGCGGAACTGCTGTCGGGCCTGCCGGCGGGCACCAACCGCCAGGTGGTGCCCGCCGATGACCTCGAACAAATCCGTGCCGCGCTGACGCAATCCGACATCTCGTGGGACGCCATCGTGGTCGCGTGCCCATCCCGGTCGGCGGACGAGGCGCTCAGCATCACCGAGCAACTCGCCCTCGCGCAGTCCCGCACGATGCTGATCGCGGAGATCGTCAAGACGGTGTCCCAACTCACCTCCGGGACCAACCCGCGGCTGTGGATCGTCACGCGCGGAGCCCAGCACGTCGAGGCGGGCGACACGGTCACCCTGGCGCAGGCGGAGTTTCGCGGCATCGTGCGGGTGCTGATATTCGAGCATCCCGAGTTGCGGACCACGATCGTCGACATCGACGCCGAGGACACCGACTCGGTACCCGCCTTGATCACCGAACTGCTCGCCGGGCCCGACGACGACGAGGTCGCTCTGCGCGACGGCCGCCGATACGTCAATCGCGTGGTCCCCGCGCCCACCACCGCCACCGGTGAGCTTGCCGTGGAAACCCATCCCCGGATGGTCGATCTCGACGGCGGCGGCGCGGTCCGACTCGAGATCACCGAACCCGGTCACCTCGACACCCTGAGCCTGCGCGCCGTCAAACGGACACCGCCCCAGGCTGATGAGGTCGAGGTGCGGATCACTGCGGCGGGCGTCGACCTCAGTGACGTGCTCAAGGCGAACGGCGCCTATCCGGTGATGGGCGTCGGCTTGCCGGCACTGGGCCAGCGGGGTGACGGCTTGCCGGCACTGGGCATCCAGTGTGTCGGTGTGGTCACCGCGCGCGGATCCGATGTCGACACCGTTGAGATCGGCCAGCGGGTGATTGCCTTCGGCGCAGGCACATTCGGCTCCTATCTGACGACCCTCGCCGATCTCGTCGTGGCCGCACCGGAGTCGATTCCCGACCGTGCGGCAGCCGGAATCGGCGCCGCTTATCTCACCGCGTGGCACTCGCTATGCGAGGTCGGTCAGCTGGCTGCGGGCGATCGGGTGCTGATTCATTGCGTCGCCGGCGACGTCGGGCTTGCGGCGGTGTCGGTCGCGGAGATGGTCGGGGCCCACGTGTACGTCATCGCGGGTTCACAGGAGCAACGCGACACGTTCGGCGAACTCGGTGTCGACTACGTCGGCGATTCGAGCAACCCCGACTACGCCGACGAGATCATGCGCGCCACCGATGACAACGGCGTGGACGTCGTGGTGAACTCATCGCCTGGTGAGTCAGTCCGGCGCGGTGTAAAGCTCCTTGCCCCCGGCGGTCGTTTCGTCGAACTCGGCAAGCAGGACATCGGTGCCAATTCGGCGCTGGGGTTGGCCGGATTGGCCACAGGCGCCTCGCTCTCCGTCATCGACCTCGAGGTCTATCTGCGCCGCCGTCCGCAGCGCTATCAGCAGTTGCGGGAGATCCTGCGCCGGGTCGTCGATGGGGAACTGCCGGTGCTGCCGGTGACCGAGTTCGGCCTGGATCAGGCGGCCGAGGCATTCAGAGCGGTGGATTCCGGTAAGCGCAGCGGCGGTGTCGTCCTCTCGATGCCCGCACACGGCAGTGTCGAGGCGGTCTCTGCTGCGCCGCCGCTGCCTCTGGTTCGGCGCGACGGTGGCTACATCGTCGTCGGCGGCATGGGCGGGCTGGGCTTCGTGTTCGCACGGTGGCTGGTCAGCCAGGGCGCGGGACTCGTTGTGCTGAATGGACGTTCGTCGCCGAGCGCCGAAACGCAAGCGGCAATCCAAGAGTTGACGACTAGTGGCACCCGGATCGAGATCGTCACCGGGGACATCGCCGAACCGGACACCGCCCAGCGCCTCGTCGCCGCGGTTACCGCCGCCGGATTCCAGCCGGCCGGGGTGCTGCACAGCGCCGTGGTGCTGGCCGACGAGATCGTGCTCAACATGTCGGAGTCGGCTGCGGCGAAGGTGTTCGCCCCGAAGGTCGCGGGCAGTTGGTGGCTGCACTCGGCCACTGCAGATCTCGACCTGGACTGGTGGATGACTTTCTCGTCGGCGTCGTCGATGCTCGGATCGCCCGGGCAGGGCGCGTACGCGGCGGCCAACGCATGGGTCGACGGACTGGTGTCCTACCGGCGCGCCCTGGGCCTGCCGGCCGTCGGGATCAACTGGGGCCCGTGGGCCGAGGTGGGCCGCGCGCAATTCTTCGCCGGTCTGGGCTTCTCGATGATCACCGCCGAGCAGGGCATGGCGGCCATGGAACTCGTGCTTGCCGCCGACCGCGCTCACACCGGGGTGTTCAGCCTTGATGCGCAGCAGTGGTTCACGTCCTTCCCCGCGGCCCAGGAATCGTCGTTGTTCGCCAGATTGGCCGAATCGGCGGCCGCCCCGGCCGCGTCGGCCGACAGCGGCCGGATCCGGGCCGAGCTGGATGCCACCGATCCCGCAGAGCGCCCGGCCCGGCTCGCGGCCGCAATCGCCGACGCGATCCGTTCGGTGCTGCGCTCCACCGAACCGCTGCAGCACGACCAGGCGATGGAATCCCTCGGCCTGGACTCGCTGATGGCACTGGAACTGCGGAACAGGCTCGAAGCGGGCCTGGGAATCAAGTTGCCCGCCGCGCTCATCTGGGCCTACCCGACGATCTCGGCGCTTGCCGGTGCCCTGTGCGAGAGGATGGGTTACGACACGGCGACCGCTGTGGCAGCACCCGCGTCGGGGCTCGGCGCCCGGGCCCAGCAGCGCGCTCTGGCCCGCCAGGGTGCACGGCAACGTAAACCGAAGGGACAGGGCGAATAACCATGGGCGCCGAGTACGTGCTCTCAGCAGATGATGCGCCGAACGCGATTGCCGTGATCGGGATGGCCGGCCGATTCCCCGGGGCGCCCTCGGTGTCGGCGTTCTGGGACAACCTGCGCCGCGGCGAGGAGTCCGTGGTCACCCTGTCCGAGGAGGCCCTGACCGCCGCGGGTGTCTCGGCCAAAACGCTGGCTGATCCCGCCTATATCCGACGGGCCGCTCTGCTCGACGGAGTCGAGGAGTTCGATGCCGAATTCTTCGGTATGACGCCGGTCGCCGCCCGCATGATGGACCCGCAGCAACGACTGTTTCTCCAGACCGCCTGGCACGCGTTCGAGGATTCCGGCTATGACCCCGCCTCCTACGACGGTGCGATCGGTGTTTTCGGAACCTGTTCGGCCAGTGGCTACCTGCTCTACAACCTGATGTCTCAGCGCGACCCCAAGACGATCGTCGGCGAGGGGCCAACCCTGGAGATGATCAACCTGTCGTTGCAGAACGACAAGGATTATCTGGCGACGCATGTCTCGCACCAGTTCAATCTGCGCGGCCCGAGCCTGTCGGTCCAGACCGCCTGCTCGTCCTCCCTGGTGGCGGTGCACCTGGCCTGCCAGAGCCTGCTCTCCGGAGAATCCGACATGGTCCTCGCCGGCGCCGCATCGCTGCGGGTGCCCCATCCCGTCGGCTACTGGTACGAGCAGGGCTCGATGGTGTCGGCACTGGGCCACTGCCGGCCGTTCGACGCTCGCGCCGACGGAACCATCTTCGGCAGCGGGGTCGCCGCACTGGTTCTCAAACCCCTCGAGGCAGCCCTGCAGGACGGTGACCGCATCCATGCCGTGATCCGCGGGTCGGCGATCAACAACGACGGCTCGGTGAAGATGACCTATGCCGCTCCCGCCGTCGCCGGACAGGCGGAGGTGGTCGCCGAGGCACATGCCGTCGCCGGGGTGGACGCCTCGACGATCGGATTCGTCGAAACCCATGGAACCGGCACACCACTGGGTGATCCCATTGAGGTCGAGGCATTGCGGCAGGCCTTCGAGGTCTCAACGCAGGACCGGAAGGCGCCCTGCGTTCTGGGTTCGGTGAAGTCCAACATCGGCCACCTCGAGGTGGCCTCCGGCATCACCGGGCTTGTCAAGACCATTCTGTGCCTCAAGCACAAGGCGATACCGCCCACGCTGCACTACACCGCACCCAACCCGGAACTGCACCTCGACGGCACCCCGTTCGTGGTGCAGAACCATTACGCGCCATGGGAATCCGACGCTCCGCGACGCGCCGGAGTCAGCTCCTTCGGCGTCGGTGGCACCAACGCCCACGTTGTCGTCGAGGAAGCGCCTCAAACCGCTCGCGCCGCCGCCGGAACCGGCCCGCAGGTGCTGGTGCTGTCCGCGCGCACCCCCGAGTCACTACAGCAGGCCCGGATCGCGCTGGCCGATGAACTGTCCCGCGACGACGATCTTGCGCTGGCCGACGTGGCATTCACATTGGCGGGGCGACGCGCGGAGGAACACCGGATGGTCGCGGTCGCCCACGACCGTGCCGATGCGGCCGCGGTCCTGGCCGCCGCCGAACACGACAACGTCTCGATCGGGCAGTGTCCAGACATTGCGGCTGGTGGCGACCGGGTCGCGTTCCTGTTCCCCGGCCAGGGCGCCCAGCACATCGGCATGGCGCGCGGACTGCACGAGACCGAGGCGGCGTTCCGGCAACACTTCGACCGGTGCGCGGAAGGCTTCGCTACCGAACTCGGTATCGACCTGCTCGCAGAGGTGCTCGACGGCGAGAAACTGGAGTCCACCGATCTCGCTCAGCCTGCACTGTTCGCGGTGGAATACGCACTGGCTCAACTGATCATGTCCTACGGTGTCGCCCCCGAAGCGCTCGCCGGACACAGCATCGGCGAACTGGTGGCCGCCACCGTCGCGGGTGTCTTCGACCTGCCGACGGCGATCAAGGTGGTTGCGATGCGGGCCCGCCTGATGCACGCCGCGCCGGCGGGCGCCATGGTCGCCGTGGCGGCCGGACCCGACGACATCGCCGATCATCTGACCCCGGAGATCGACATTGCCGCGATCAACGAACCGGGCAGCTGCGTGGTGGCAGGCCCCGAGGACGCGATCCGGGAATTCACCAATCGTCTTGCCGACCAAGGCATCCTGGCCCGGCGGGTACGCACGTCGCACGCCTTCCACTCCAAGTCCATGGACTCGGTACTGCCACCGTTCGCCGAGTATCTCGCCACCCTGACGCTGCACCCGCCGCGAATTCCGATGCTGTCCAACGTCACCGGCACCTGGATGACCGACGACGAGGCCACCGATCCGAATCGCTGGGCCAGGCACATCCGGTCCACCGTGCGGTTCGCCGACGAACTCCGGGTCCTGCTGGGCTCGGCACACCGGGTTCTCGTCGAGGTCGGCCCGGGCGGCAGCTTGACCGGTTCGGCGGTGCGCCTGCCGGAGTGGACGCCGGCCCATCGCGCGATCCGGCTCATGCGGCACCCCCTGCAGAGCAGGGATGACCGGGACGCCTTCCTCCTGGCGCTGGGGCAGCTGTGGTCAGCCGGTGTTGACGTGGACTTCTCGGAACTGCGTGGCGATGATGCCCGGCGCACCACACTTCCGGGGTATTCCTTTGTGCGGCAACGCCATTGGGTCGAGCCGGCCTCGACAGTCTCGCGTCCGGTGGATGGGCAGGCCCAAAATGGCGCGGCAGTCGAGGCGTCGCAACCGGGGGTCGGTCAGACGAGCGCCACTGTGGATCCACATGCCCAGATGCAGGCGACGCTGCAGCGGATCTGGTCGCAGTGCCTCGGCGTCGCGACCGTCTCGCCCAGCGACAACTTCTTCGAACTAGGCGGAGATTCGCTACTGGCGATCGGTGTCGCGATGACCGCGACGCATGAGGGTGTGGACCTCACCCCGCAGGATCTCTACGAGCACGACAGTCTTGCCGCGCTGGCCGACACCCTGGTGGCGCGGTACGCCGCCGGCGGGTTAACAGGTCCGCTCAGCGACGGGCTGAGTTCCCCCATCCCGCCCAACATCGCGAGATTCCTGGACAGCGGGTTGGCCGAACCCGGGCGGTGGCGGGTGCCGATGGTTTTGCGGATCGACTCCCGGGTCAGCTCCGACGATGTACGTGCCGTGTTGACGGCGGTGATCAACCACCACGACGCGCTGCGAATGCGGGTTGTGCAACGGGCGGGGACGTGGGAACAGGAGATCGGCGAGCCGGGCGACTTCACTGGCCTGGTGGAGCGGGCACTGCCGGCTGATGCGGAGCCGGGCGGCCCGCGCGAACGGGAAGCACTCTCGGCCGTCATCGCCGAGACGCTGGTGGGCCAGGATCTCAGCGCCCTGCCCGTGACCGCGACCTTTGTCGCCGGTGCCGGGGGAGACCCGCGGTTCCTGGTTCTCACCGTGCTGCAGATCGTCGATGACGCCACGTCCCGGGAGGTCATCGTGACCGACCTGCTGACTGCGTTCGCGCAACGGCTGGCCGGCAGCGACATCGCTCTCGAACCGGCCACCACCAGCTGGCGGGAATGGTCGCAGCGCGCTGCGGCATTGGCCGGACACCCGGCGGTGCTCGACCGGCGCGGCTACTGGATCGACAATGCTGCCAAGGCGACCCTGCGGGTGGCTGAGGCGCAGAGCGCCGGCCCGCCGGGTCCGGAGGATCTGACCCGGGTGGCCATGGCACTGACGCTCGAGCAGACGTCCCTGGTCGATAACGCGCGTCGGTTGCTCCAGGCGTCCACCGACGAGATCGTGCTGGCCGCGCTGGCCCGCGTGATCGCGACCACCGTCGGCGAGGGCGTGATTGCCGTCGACCTCGCCGGTGCGGGAAGGTCGGTGCTGCGCCCGGAGTTGGACTTCCGCCGCACGGTGGGCTGGTTCTCGACGATCTACCCAATTCCGTTGGCCTGCGTGGATTCCGCCGGCGCCAGTGCGGCGCAGTTGCTCGACGAGGTCAGTCAGACCTTCACGGCGGTGCCGCACCACGGGATCGGGTACGGACTGCTCAGATACCTGCATGCCCCGACGGCCACGTTGCTCGCGGGGACACCGGCGGCCGATATCTTCGTCTGCAATCTGGGCATGATCCCGGAATGGCAGGCCAGCGATGCGGCCGTGCAGTTCACCCACGACACCGAGTTGGCGGTACGCCAGACCCTCCCGGGGTTGGGCCATCCGATCGAATTGCGGGTCTACCGGCATGGCGGCGTGCTACACGTGGACTGGTGGTTTGACCGTCGCCGCGTGTCGAGCGACACCCTTGAGGCGCTGGCCGAGCAGTTCCCGGCCACGTTGATCCAACTGATCGGCGAAGCGGTAGAGGGCGACCAGGACAATGGCGAGGACGCCGAGGACGAAGCGCTCGCCCTGGTGGACCTGTCGGCAGCTGTTTTCGACGACGACGAATAGGTTAGGAAACGATGTCGCAGTCCGACAAAGGTGTGGACGTCCAAGGCATCGGCAAATCCTTCGGGGCGGTTGCCGCGCTGCGCGATGTCTCGTTCGATGTCGGCCGGGGCGAGGTGGTTGCGCTACTCGGACCCAACGGCGCCGGCAAGACCACCACGGTGGAAATCCTGTCAACGTTGACCAAACCCGATCGCGGCCGCGCACTGGTGGCCGGCCATGACGTCGTCACTGATCCGGCGATGGTGCGCCGGTCGATCATGCTGACCGGACAACACGTCGCCCTCGACGACATGCTGAGTGGCTATGAGAACCTGGTGATGTTCGGCCGGTTGCAAGGCTTGAAGAAATCGGAGGCGCAGGCACGGGCCCGTGACCTATTGCGCGAGTTCGACCTCGAACAGGCCGCCGGCCGCCGGGTCGGCACCTACTCGGGCGGTATGCGAAGACGGGTCGATATCGCCTGCGGGTTGGTGGTGCGCCCCGAGGTGGTTTTCCTCGACGAGCCGACCACCGGCCTGGACCCACGGAGTCGTCAAGCCGTCTGGCAACTGGTCACCACATTCAAGGACGCGGGTATCGCGACGCTGCTCACCACGCAGTATCTCGAGGAGGCCGACGCGTTGAGCGATCGGATCGTCGTGATCGACCACGGCACTGTCATCGCGCGCGGAACCGCCGACGAACTCAAGGAGCGCACCGGTGGAACCTGGTGCGAGATCGTGCCCCGCAGTCTGGCCGATCTGCCCGCCGTCGCCGATGCGCTGGGACCACTGCTGTCGGCCGCGGGCCGATCCGCGATCTCCGCGGACTCCGACCGCATCACCATCCCCGCCCCCGATGGACCGGGCACGCTCAGTGCGGCGTTGTGGCGGATTAACTCGGCTCACATCGAATTGGCGGACATCGTGTTGCGCAAACCGTCGCTCGACGACGTGTTCCTCGCGCTCACCGCGGACCCGACCGCCGAAACCGAGGTCATCGCCCGCCAGGCATTGTCATGAGCGTGCTGACCGGCGCGCGGCCCACGCCGTCCACGGTGCAGCAATGGTGGGTGCTCGCCGCGCGGATGATCGTTCCCACCCTGCGAAACGGCGAAGTGGCGGTGGGCATCGCGGCATCGGCGGCGGTGACCGCGAGCTTCTACATCCCGCTGAACCGGCTCATGAGTGGACCGGACCTGCCGATGAGCAGCTACGCGCAGTACCTGATGCCCCTGATCGCGTTGCAGGCCATCGCATTCGCATCCGTCTCGACGGCATTCCGGGCCGCAACCGATTCGGTGCAGGGGCTCAACCGACGGCTTCAGGCCCTGCCCATCGCACCGCTGACCCCATTGGTCGCCCGAATCACGGCGAGTATCTACCGGTGTGTGATCGGACTGGCCGTCGCACTCGCGTGCGGCTACGTCATCGGTTTCCGATTCCATCGCGGCCCGCTCTATATAGCGGCGTTCTGTCTGCTGGTGCTTCTGACCGGCTTGGCGCTGGCGTTCCTCGGTGACGTCATCGGCACCAATTCCCGCAATCCCGCGGCGACCACCCAGTGGCTGCTCCTGCCGCAGCTGATCTTCGGGTACCTGTCGGTGGGACTGCAACCGCTGCAACGTTTTCCCGAATGGATCCAGCCCGTCGTCCGCGATCAGCCGGTCTCCCAACTTGTCTACGCACTGCAGTCCCTGGCCGGTGATTCGGGGGCGTGGGCGGTACCGGTCAGCTGGTCGGTGGTGGGACCGGCCCTGGCGTGGATGGTGGGCATCATCGCTGTGACCCTGCCGTTGGCCGTCGTGGTCTACCGGCGGAGATCCTGATGACGGTCCTTGCGGGCGCGCATAGCGCCGTTGACGCCCAGGCTCATTCGGAGAACTCGCCTGCCCACCTGCTGTCCCACACCGTGGTGCTTTCCAAGCGCCTGCTGGTTCGGTTGGTGCGTAACCCCATCACGATCGTGCACGCACTGCTGCTGCCGGTCGGATTCCTGCTCACCCTCGACGTCGTCCTCGGGGACTCGATCACCGCCGCCACCGGAGAAAACAGCCTGTATCGCAGCGTGCCACTGGTTGCCTTGCTCGCGGCGATGTCCGGGTCGACGGCCGGCATGGTCGGCATCAGCGCTGAGCGCATCGACGGGTTCCTGGCCCGGCTGTGGGTGCTACCGGTCCACCGCGCTGCGGGCCTGCTGGCCCGGCTGAGTGCCGAAGTCGTCCGTCTCTTCGGCACCACTCTGGTCATCCTGATCACCGGGGTCATCCTCGGGTTCCGCTTCCACGAGGGAGTGGCGGCCGCATTGCTGTGGCTGATAGTTCCGGTGCTGTTCGGTGTCGCGTTCGCGGCCGCCGTCACAGCGATTGCGCTCTTTTGGCCCAAAGCTGTTCTGGTGGAGGCAATTCAGATCGTCGGCCTAATCGGCACCTTCTTCTGCACCGGACTCGTGCCGTTGGACAAGTACCCGGACTGGGTGCAGCCGTTCGTCCGCTACCAGCCGATGTCGACCGCGGTCGATGCGATGCGGGGCCTGTCGGTGGGCGGTCCGGTTCTGGTTCCTATGCTCCAGACGCTGGCCTGGTCGGCAGGGATCGTCGCTGTCTGCGCGTGGCCGATCGTCGTCGGCTATCGCAGAGCGAGCACCAGCCGATGAGTGGCCGCCACCCGACAACAGACAACAAGGGAAGGACCGACATTGTTTGCGTCATCACCGATCCGGTACCTGGCACGATCTGAGGAGATCTTCGCCCAAGGCCGTAACTTCATCGGGATCAGCCTGAGCGTGAGCGGCCGGATCGACGTGGCCGCGATGTCCGATGCGTTCGACACCTTGCTCCGGGTGCATCCGGTGCTGACCGGCCACCTCGAGCCGGCCGGCGACGGGCGGCATCAGATCGTTGCCGACGACTATCTGCACCCGGGAATCTGGCTGGAGAAGGACGGCGGCACGGTTGCCGAACGGATGCCCGACCAGTCGGTCGCACTAGTCAACCTACGGGTGAAAGTGGGTGAACAACGTTCTGAGATCACGCTGTACACCCATCACGCCATGGGTGACGGCCACCACCAGTTCGCCCTCCTCGAGCAGTTGATGGGGTGGTACACCGATCTGAGTACCGGCGGCGATGCCGGCCCGGTCAAGGCCGAGGCGGTGCCGCTGTCCTTGGAGGCCGTCCTCGACGAGCGTGGCGTCGACAAGCAACAGCAGTCCGGCCTGGAGCGACTCTTTCCTGCGATGTTCGCCTACGAGTTGCCGCCGTCGAGGCGCAATCCCGCCGGCGGAAAGCAATTGCCGGTGCGGGTTCCCACGGTCCGGTGCCGGCTGTCGCGGCAGGAGACGAGGGACTTGCGCGACATGTGCGTCGCGAATCGGGTCAGCCTCAACTCGGTGACGGCGGCGGCGATTCTGCTGGCGGAGTGGCGGTTGCGCGGCACCCCGCACATTCCGATCCCGTACATCTATCCGGTCGATCTGAGGTTCTTCCTGACCCCTCCGGTCGGAGCGATGGAGGCGACCAACCCGTTGGGTATGGCTACCTATCTCGCCGAGATCAAGTCCGACACCGACATTGTGAGCCTGGCCCGGGACATCGCCGAGGCGTTCCGGTCGGACCTGGCCGACGGCGTGGTCCAGCAGTCGCTGCTGCACTACCAACTGCAGTACGAGGGGAATCCGCCTGGATTGCCCGATGTCGTCATGGCCACCGATGGCGGTGAGATGCCGCCGGTGCGCACCCCGCCCGGGCTGACGATCGAGGAGTACCGCAGCGAAGTGCTCTTCGCCTCGTCCGCCAACGTCGACTTCTACACCTGCTGCACCTACGACGACCAACTGCTCGTCGAGTACCACACCCACGCGCCCGCGCCCGCGCCGCAGCGCTGCGTCGACGAGATCCGGAGCCTGCTGGCTTCGGCGCCATCCCGGTACCAGGTCGTCACCGACTGACCCGTGTGGGGTTACTTCCCGTCGGTGGCCAGGGCCTCGGTCAGATGACCCGCCAGCGTCCGCGCGGTGTTGTAGGTCGCGATCGTCTTGGGAGTCAGGCGAACACCGGTCTGGGTCTCGAGCTGTGTTCGCAATTCGAGGA
>CAMCWJ010000014.1 GCA_945882475.1 Bifidobacterium breve | reverse complement strand
TGCGCCGCCGAATCGGGACCCGTCCAGGGCAGCCCGGTTGGCCGCCAGCACCTCGGGCCAGTCCTGATGGATGTCGATCTTGGTGAGCGCCCCGACCACCAGATCGGTGCCCGTGGCGGCCGCCTCGAGCCGTGCGGCGGCCGATGCGGTCATCGGGGCGGCGGCCGAGACCACGAACACCACCGCCGACGGCCGCTGCCCGCGGTCGAGGTCCTCGGTGACGCGATGGCCGGTGAGGCGACTGCCCAGTGCCCCGGCCACCGCGGTGACCCCGGCCAGCGCCGGCCCCACCACCAGGACCGGGCCGGGCGCATCCGGTTCGCGCGGCGGGGTCACGGCCGCAGCGGTTCGGGCCGCCCGCCCGCCCGCGCCCACCGACGCAGGCACCCGCGGGACAGGTCGATGCCGCAGCGTCGGTGCAGGGCCGACACCGGCCCACCCGCGTAGTACTGCCAACCGATCGCCCGGCGCAGGTGATCATCTCGACCCCCGTCGAGGTCAACCGACATCCCGGCGGCCCGCACCACCTCGGCGGCCACCGCCATCCGGGCCAGCACCAGGGCATCGCCGCTGAGCACCCGGGCGACCTCGGCCCCGCGTCGCCCCGCGGCCGCCGCGGTCAACGCACTAACGGCGGCGGCCATTCGGCGGTAGCGGACCGGTGCTGCGGCCCGGTCGATCTCGGTGAGCACCGCGTCGATACCGCTGGCCCCGCGCAGAGCGGCCAGCACCGCGGCGCGGTCCGCCCCGGACCGGACCGCCAGCACGGCCTCGGCGGTGCCGAACAATCCCAGGCCACTCGCGAGGAACTGCCGCGGTGCCGGTGCGGGCCGGCCCCCCGCCGCCAGCACGCACACCGCGTCGAACACCTCGCCGGTGAGCACCGCGCCCGCGGCTGCCAGCGGGGCGGCCAGGGCGACAGTGGGCACGCCGGTGCGGCGTTGCAAGGCCCGGCATCTTGCGCTGGCGGCCGCCATCGGCCCCGGCTCGGTGAAGCCGGTCAGGTCCGCCTTGTTGAGCACGGCCACGCACGGCCGGGGCGCGTTTTCCAGGGCGGCGCGGTCCTCGGGGGTCAGGGTTTCGACGAACACGTAGACCACGACGTCAGGACTCTCAGTGCCGTCGACCACGCTGACCCCGACGGTGCGCAGGGCCTCGGCCACCGTCCGCCGGCCGGCGCCGGGGCGCCCGGCGACCATGACCTGCAGCGGGGACCGCAGGCCGGCGGCGATCCGCGCCAGCCCGGGTTCGCCCAGGGTGACCGCAGCGTCCGCCAGGACGGCGGCGACCGGGCAGGCGACCATGGCGCCATGCTGGCAGCGAACGCTGGACCCCGGTAGTCACCGGTAGGAGACAGACCCCGGTGGCGACCGGAAGAAGACGGACCCCGGTGGCGACCGGTAGAAGACAACTGTTGGGTATCAATCTTCCCGGCGATGCGGGCGCGGCAGGGTTGATGGGCCACGATGATCCAATGCATGCGCAGCGCCATGGTGGCTCGACCACCCCTGAAGCGCCCGCAGTCGCCGACCGCCGGATCACCAGCTTCCGGTCCCGACGCGCCGCCCTGACCGAGGCTCAGCAGGAGGTCTGGGACCGGCTGTGGCCGCTGCTGGGCCGCCAGGCCCGCACCACCGGGGTGGATGGTCAACCGCAACCGCCGGAGCGCCTCGATGCCGAGGCGTGGTTCGGCCGGCGGGCCCCCCTGATCCTGGAGATCGGCTGTGGCACCGGCACCTCGACCCTGGCAATGGCGCAGCAGGAGCCCGACCTCGACGTGATCGCCGTGGAGGTCTACCGGCGCGGCCTGGCGCAACTGCTCAGCGCCATCGACCGCGAGGGCGTCGTCAACATCCGGCTTATCCGTGGGGACGCCATGGATGTCCTCGAGCACCTGCTGCTCCCCGGTGCGCTCACAGCGGTGCGGATCTTCTTTCCCGACCCGTGGCCCAAGTCCCGCCACCATAAGCGCCGGCTGCTGCGGCCCGAGACGATGGCGCTGATCGCCGGTCTGCTGCGGCCCGGCGGCGTCCTGCACGCCGCCACCGACCACGCCGGATACGCCGCGGGCATCGCTGAGGCCGGCGACGCCGAGCCGCTGCTGCGCAGGGCGCAGCCCGGCGAGCCACTGCCAATCTCGGTGGACCGCCCGACCACCAAGTACGAGACCAAAGCCGGTGTGGCGGGCAGCCCGGTGACCGAACTGCTGTGGGTGAGACGACCATGACCGTCATCGACGCCGACGCCGACGCCCCGACCGGACTGGAGGCTCAACCACCCACCCGGCGGGTGCTGCTGGTGTGGGACGCCCCCAATCTCGACATGGGCCTGGGCTCGATCATCGGCGGCCGTCCGACGGCCGCACACCGGCCGCGGTTCGACGCCCTGGGCCGCTGGCTGCTGGGCCGCACCGCCGAGCTCTCCGCCGGGCATCCCGGGATCGTGCTGGAGCCGGAGGCGACGGTGTTCACCAACATCGCCGCGGGCAGCGCTGAGGTGGTACGCCCGTGGGTGGAGGCATTGCGCAACGTGGGGTTCGCGGTGTTCGCCAAGCCCAAACTCGACGAGGACAGCGACGTCGACGCGGACATGCTCGCCCACATTGCGCTGCGCCGCGCCGAAGGGCTTGCCGCGGTGCTGGTGGCTTCGGCCGACGGCCAAGCCTTCCGGGGGCTGCTGGAGGACATCGCCCGCTCGGGCACACCGGCCGGCGTCCTCGGATTTCGCGAACATGCCAGCTGGGCGTTAGCGTCGGATACCTTGGATTTTGTCGACTTGGAGGACATTCCTGGTGTTTTCCGCGAACCCCTGCCCCGCATCGGGCTGGATTCGTTGCCTGCGCAAGGGGCATGGCTCCAGCCGTTCCGGCCGCTGGCGTCGTTGCTGAGTTCGCGACTGTTGGGCATGCCGTCGTCGCAGACTTGATGTTTTCTTCGCAGACTTGATGTTTCAGTAAGGAGTTCGAGTGTTCGCCTGGTGGGGTCGCACCGTGTACCGGCACCGGTACATCGTCATCGCGGTGATGGTCGCGCTGTGCATCGGTGGCGGCATCTACGGCATGAGCCTGGGCAAGCACGTCACCCAGAGCGGTTTCTACGACGACGGCAGCCAGTCGGTGCGGGCCTCGCTGGTCGCCGACGCCGCCTACGGCCGCGACACCTCCGGGCACATCGTGGCGATCTACACCGCACCCGAAGGCAAGACCGTCGACGATCCGGCGTTCACCCAGAAGATCCTCGACAACCTCGCCGCGGCGGAGACCGAGCACCCCGACCAGATCCTGCGCTCCATCGGCTATTTCAAGAGCCCCGAGATGCTGGCGAACATGGCCGACGCCGACAAGAAGCATGCCTTCATGTCGATACAGCTCAAGGGCGACGACGACGACACCATTCTGAACAACTACAAGGTGGTGGCCGACAGCTTCGACATCGACGGCGTCGACGTGAAGCTGGCCGGGCTGCAACCGCTGGCCAACGAATTGACCGGAACCATCGGCGAGGACCAGAAGCGGGCCGAGGTGGCGGCCATCCCGCTGGTGGCGGTGCTGTTGTTCTTCGTCTTCGGCGGCGTGGTCGCCGCCAGCCTGCCGGCCATCATCGGCGGGCTGTCCATCCTCGGGTCGCTGGGCATCATGCGCCTGATCGCCGACATCACGCCGGTGCACTTCTTCGCCCAACCCGTGGTGACGCTGATCGGCCTGGGCATCGCGATCGACTACGGCCTGTTCATCGTCAGCCGGTTCCGGGAGGAGATCGCGGAAGGCTACGACACCGAGGTGGCCGTGCGCCGCACCGTCATGACGGCCGGCCGGACGGTGGTGTTCTCCGCGGTCATCATCGTGGCGTCGTCGCTGCCGCTGCTGTTGTTCCCGCAGGGATTCCTCAAGTCGATCACCTACGCGATCATCTCCTCGGTGATGCTCTCGGCGATCCTGTCGATCACCGTGCTGGCCGCGATCCTGGCCATCCTGGGTCCGAACGTCGACGCCCTCGGGATCCGCACGCTGCTGCGGGTGCCGTTCCTGCGTAACTGGCCGCTGTCGCGTCGGATCATCGACTGGCTGGCGGACAAGACCCAGAAAACTAAGACCCGCGAAGAGGTCGAGTCCGGCTTCTGGGGCAAGTTGGTCAACCGGGTGATGAAGCGGCCGTTGCTGTTTGCCGTTCCGATCCTGCTGTTCATGATCGCGCTGATCATCCCGCTGGGCCAGCTCTCACTCGGCGGCATCAGCGAGAAGTACCTGCCGCCGAACAACTCGGTTCGCCTGGCGCAGGAGGAATTCGACGGGATCTTCCCCGGCTATCGCACCGAACCACTGACCTTGGTGCTGCAGAACGACGACGGCAAGCCGGTCACCGATCAGCAGGTCGCCGAGGTCCGCAACCGGGCGATGGCGATCAGCGGTTTCACCGACCCGGACAACAACCCCGACGCGATGTGGAAGGAACGCCCCTACCTCGACGGCGCCTCCAAGGACCCGTCGGTGCGGGTGATCCAGAACGGCCTGGTGACCCGAAACGACGCCTCGAAAAAGATCACCGAACTGCGCGAAATCGTCCCACCCAAGGGGGTGTCGCTGTATGTCGGCGGCACGCCGGCACTGGAACAGGACAGCATCCACAGTCTCTTCTCGCGGCTGCCGCTGATGGTGCTGCTGTTGATCATCACCACCACCATCCTGATGTTCCTGGCCTTCGGCTCCCTGGTGTTGCCCATTAAGGCGGCGCTGATGAGCGCGCTCACGCTCGGCTCGACGATGGGCGTGCTGACCTGGATGTTCGTCGAGGGTCATGGGTCGGGCGTGATGAACTACACCCCGCAGCCGCTGATGGCCCCGATGATCGGGTTGATCATCGCGGTGATCTACGGCCTGTCCACCGACTACGAGGTCTTCCTGGTGTCGCGAATGGTGGAGGCCCGTGAGCGCGGCATGTCCACCACCGAGGCGATCCGGATCGGCACCGCCACCACCGGTCGTCTGATTACCGCCGCCGCTCTGGTGCTGGCCGTGGTGGCGGGCGCCTTCGTGTTCTCCGATTTGGTGATGATGAAGTACCTGGCGTTCGGTCTGCTGATCGCACTGCTGCTCGACGCGACGGTGGTGCGAATGTTCCTGGTGCCGGCCATCATGAAACTGCTCGGCGACGACTGCTGGTGGGCGCCGAAGTGGATGAAGCGTTTGCAGAACCAACTCGGCCTCGGCGAGATCTACCTGCCCGACGAACGCAAGGCGGCGGCCTTGCCGGAACCGGCGGATGTCCTCGTCGGCGCCGGGGCGCAGAACCCGGTGCGAAGGGTCCTCGCCCCGGCGGCGGTGACCGAACCGGTCGCGGAGCCCATCAACGATGCGCCCACCGCCCGGTTCGCCACGGCGAACGGATCCGCCGAGGACCGCGACGTCAGTTCCTGGCTGGGTCAGTTGCGGGGCAAGACATCTCGGCGCAACCCGGGCACCGTCGAGCCGTCATCGGCCGCGCCCACCCATGTGATCGTCGACCCGGTTGCCGATGACGCCACCACCATGATTCCCACCCAGGCGGCGCAGATCGCGGCCGACGAGACTCGGGCGATTCCGGTGAGTCGGCCGACCGGCGGCGACTCGGATGTGGCGACCGAGAACCTCAACGCCCGCGGCACCCAGAGCGTCAGCGCCCAGGAACTGCTGCGCCGCGAGGGCCGAACCTAGTCCCGCGGATTCGGTGCCGGAACGTCCGGCTTCGCCCGCATGATCAGCGCGTCGTCGCCGGCTTCGAGTTCGGCGGCTTCGGCGACGGGGTCGGATGCGATCAGCACCCGGATGGCGCTGTTGAGGAACGCCAGCAACGGCACCGCCAGCAGTGCCCCGACGATTCCGGCCAGCACCCCTCCGGTGGCGATCGCGAGCACGATCGCCAACGGGTGAATGGACACCGCACGACCCATCACCAGGGGTTGCAACACATGGGCTTCCAACTGCTGCACCGCGATGATGAGACCGAATGTGATCAGGGCGTAGATGAACCCCTTGGCCAGCAGTGCCACCACCACGGCGACGAACCCGCTGAGGACAGCGCCCACCAACGGCACGAATGCGCCCAGGAACACCAGCGAGGCCAACGGCAGGGCCAGCGGCACGCCCATGATGGCCAGGCCGGCGCCGATTCCGACTGCGTCAACCAGGGCCACCAGGAACGTCGCGCGCACATAGCCGATCAGCGATCCGAAGCCGGCCCGACCGGCATCGCGCACCCGTTCGCGGGTGTGGGCCGGCACGATCTTGGTCAGGAATGCGTAGATGTTGCGACCGCCGTAGAGCAGGAAGATCAGCGTGAACAGCATCAGCAGCGCGCCGGTCACGATCTCGGTCAGGGTGGCCGCGGTGGACAGCGCCCCACTGGTCAGCTTCTCCTGGTTGTCCCGCAAGGCCTTGACGGCCGTGTCCCCGGCCTTGTCGATCTGCTCCCGACTCAGGTGCGCCGGCCCCTCGATCAGCCACTGGGTGGCGTTGTCGATACTGCGGGTGACCTGCTCGACCAGACCGGGGACACCCGAAACAAATTGGCTCACAACGAAAGTGAGGATTCCACCGAACACACCGAAGGCACTGAACAGGACCAGGGCGACGGCGCCGCTGCGGCGAACACCGCGGCGGTCCAGCCAGTCCACCGCCGGCACCAGCAGCGCGGTCAGCATGACGGCCAGCGCCACCGAGACCACGATCACCTCGAGTTGCCACAGCACCCACAGCAATACCGCTAGGGCCGCCGCGATCACCAGCAGGCGCCACGACCACGCGGCGGCCTTGCGTACGAACGGATCCACCGCGTCGTCGTCGAGGGCGCGACCGGCCGGCATGTGCAGAGCTTATCCGGGCGCGTCCGGCCCGGCGGGCATCGCGCGCCGAAACCCCCCGCGCCGAAATCCGACGTCAGAGCGTCGTGAAGTTACGCTGAGGGACGTGGCCCACAGCGCGCCGGCCCGACCGGCCGGTGAGGAGAGCCGTCCGCCGACCCGGGCGCGGTACCGGTGGGTGCGCTGGGCCGTCCTCGGGGTGGTCGCCGTGGTGCTCGCCGTCGAGGCCGTTCTGGTCTGGGATCAACTGGCCAAGGCGTGGCACAGCCTGCTCTCGGCGAACCTCTGGTGGGTACTCGCCGCGATCGCCGCGGCCTTGTTCTCGATGCACAGCTTCGCCCAGATTCAGCGGACGTTGCTCCGCTCCGCGGGAGTCACGGTCGCGCAGTGGAGGTCGGAAGCGACCTTCTACGCCGGCAACGCACTGAGCACGACGATGCCCGGGGGGCCGGTGCTCTCGGCGACCTTCGTCTACCGCCAGCAACGACTCTGGGGCGCCTCCCCGGTGGTGGCCTCCTGGCAGCTGGTGATGGCCGGCGCGCTCCAGGTGGTGGGACTGGCACTGCTAGGCCTCGGTGGCGCATTCCTGTTGGGCGCCAAGGACAATCCGTTCTCGCTGCTGTTCACCATCGGCGGCTTCGTGACGCTGCTGCTGCTCGCACAGGCGGTGGCGACGCGGCCCGAACTCATCGACGGCATCGGTGCGCGAGTGCTCGGCTGGATCAACTCGGTGCGCGGGAAGCCCGCCGACACCGGCCTGCACAGGTGGCGGGAGACGCTGCGGCAACTGGAGTCGGTGAGCCTGAGCCGCCGGGCCCTCGGCGGGGCGTTCGGATGGTCGCTGCTGAACTGGATCGCCGATGTGGCGTGTCTGGCGTTCGCGGCCTACGCCACCGGCGGCCATCCGTCGCTGCTAGGCCTGACGGTCGCCTACGCCGCGGCCCGCGCGGTCGGGGCGATCCCACTGATGCCCGGCGGCCTGCTGGTGGTCGAGGCGGTGCTGGTGCCCGGCCTGGTTTCCAGCGGGATGACGCTGCCCGCGGCGATCTCGGCGATGCTGATCTATCGCCTGGTGAGTTGGGTGTTCATCTCTGCGATCGGTTGGGTGGTGTTCTTCTTCATGTTCCGCACCGAAGGGCCCCTGCGCACCGAGGAGTCCCCGCACACCGGCGAGCAACCGTGAAGCGGGCCGCGGTTGCATTGGCCGCCGATCTCACACTGGTGATCGCATTCGCCGCGGTGGGCCGACGAAACCATGACGAGGGCCTCACGGTGGCCGGCATCGCCGAGACCGCCTGGCCATTCCTGGTCGGGGTGGGCGTGGGGTGGCTGCTGTCGCGCGGGTGGCGCCGACCGGCAGCGCTGGTGCCGACCGGCGTGACGGTCTGGGTGAGCGCGGTGGTGGTGGCAATGGTGTTGCGCAGAGCCACATCTGAGGGCACCGCGATCAGCTTCGTCGTGGTAGCCACCCTGGTCACCGGCGCACTGCTGCTGGGTTGGCGCGCAGCGGTGTCGGTGCGACGCGCCGGTTAGGGCGTGTCGATGCCGTCGTCGGCGACGTCGCCGCCGCCGCCGCAGCGGGCCTTGATGTCGAGCAGTGGCTGACGGATCCCCTGCAGCTCGGCCTGCACCGTCGGGTTGGCGTTGAGGTACTGCTGAATCGCCGGCCGCAGGGTGTCCCGCGGCGAGCCCTCTAAGCCGGTGAAGAAGTCGTTGACTTGGGGATGGGTGAACAGGTACGCCGACGTGGCGGCCGACACCCCGGCGGCCACCCCGGCCAGATCCGCCGCCGTGCAGTTCGGCGGGGCGGCGAGTGCGGCGGGCGCGGTGCCGATCAGCAGTGCCCCCGCCGCAGCCCCGGCGCCGATGGCTGCGCGTACCGCGTGGCGGTTCAGTCCAGTGGTGTGCTTCATCGTCGGGACTCCATTCATCGTGGTCTGGGCATCATCGTAGGGCAGCGCCGCCACGGCGGAGGTGCTGCGCCGTGCGGCGTCAGCAGGCCCGGAGTCGCCGGTCGGCCTGCGGTAGGCTCGCGGCCACGTCATTCGGTGATTTCGGGGCCAATGCGGGGAGATTGCCATCCAGCGATTCATGATGCGCCTGAGCGCCACCCTGCGCCGACATCGCTGGCTGGTCTTCTGCTGTTGGCTGATGGCGTTGGCGGGGTCGGTCTTCCTGGCCCTGACCCAGTCGAACAACCTCACCGGCGGCGGGTTCGAGGTGACCGACTCGCAGTCGCTGCACGTTCAGTACCAGCTCGAAGACCACTTCCCGCAGCAGGGCGCCTCGGCGCTGGCGTTGGTCGCAGCACCGCGCGCCGACGCCTCCTATCAGGACATGGCCGGCGCCGTCGGTCTGCTCGAGGAGGCCGCGCGCCAGGTGCCCGGCCTCACCCCGGCACCGATCGGCACCCAGCCCGCCCCGGCACCGGACCGCCCGTACGTCGTCGCCATGCGGTTGGGCTTCGACAACACCGGCGCGGTGGACGCGGCCCGAAAGTTGCGCTCCGCGGTGGGAGTGAGCGGGGATCAACCCGGCGAGACGGCCGACGGCCGGGTGCGGCTGTATGTGATCGGCCAGGGCGCACTGGGCGCCGCGGCGCAGACCGCCACCAAGCACGACATCGCCGCGGCCGAGCGCTGGAACCTTCCGATCGTCTTGGTGGTGCTGGTCGCGGTGTTCGGCTCGCTGGCCGCCGCGGCGATACCGCTGGCGCTCGGGATCTGCACGGTGGCCGTGAGCATGGGCGTGGTCTACCTGCTGGCGAACGTGACCGCGATGTCGGTGTTCGTCACCTCCACGGTGTCGATGTTCGGTATCGCCCTGGCGATCGACTATTCGTTGTTCATCCTGATGCGTTTCCGGGAGGAACTACGGGCCGGCCGCGATCCCGATCAGGCCACCGACGCCGCGATGGCGACCTCCGGACTGGCCGTTGTGCTCTCGGGGCTGACCGTGATCGCCTCGCTGACCGGGATCTACCTGATCGACACCCCGGTGCTGCGGTCGATGGCCACCGGTGCGGTGATCGCGGTGGCGGTGGCGGTGCTGACCTCGACCACGCTCACACCGGCGGTGCTGGCGACCTTCGGCCGCGCGGCGGCCAGGCGTTCGGCGCTGCTGCACTGGTCGCGAAAGCCGGAGGCCGCCCAGTCGCGATTCTGGACCCGCTGGGTGGGCACAGTGATGCGTCGGCCGTGGCTCAGCGCCCTGGCAGCGGCGGGGTTCTTGCTCGTGCACGCCGTCCCGTCGTTATCGATGACCCTGGGCAACCGCATTCACCGGCAGTTCCCGTCCTCGCATGAGATTCGCGGCGGGGTGGCCGCGGCCGCCGAGGCGCTGGGACCGGGTGCGCTGGGACCGGTGCGGGTGCTGGTCAGCTTCCCCGGCGACGGGCCCGGATCGGGTGCCGCCGAACCGGCGAACACCCCGGCCCTCGACGCCGTCGCGGCGAAGATCGCCGAGGCTCCCGACATCGTTTCGGTGGCGCCGCCGGAGTTCGCCGATGACAACAGCAGTGCGCTGATCTCGGCGGTGCTCGGGGTGGACCCCGAAGACCTCGCCGCCCGCAACACCATCGACTGGTTGCGGGTCGAGGTGCCGCAGGCGGCGCCCGGTGCACGGGTGGACGTCGGCGGGCCGACCGCGCTGATCAAGGACTTCGACGATCGGGTGTCGCAGACCAAGTGGCTGGTCTTCGGTTTCGTCTCGCTGATCGCCTTCGTGATGCTGCTGGTCTCGATCCGGTCGGTGTTTCTGGCGTTCAAGGGTGTGCTGATGACCGTGCTGTCGGTCGCGGCCGCCTACGGCAGCCTCGTCGTCGTCTTCCAGTGGGGGTGGCTGGAGAAGCTGGGCTTCGAGCCGATCTCGTCCATCGACAGCACCATTCCGCCACTGGTGCTGGCCATGACGTTCGGCCTGTCGATGGACTACGAGATCTTCCTGCTGACCCGGATCCGGGAGCGCTACCTGCAGTCCGGCGACACCCGCGATGCGGTTGCCTACGGCGTGGCCACCAGTGCCCGCACCATCACCAGCGCGGCCCTGATCATGATCGCGGTGTTCATCGGATTCGCCTCTGCGGGAATGCCTTTGGTGGCTCAGCTCGGGGTCGCCTGCGCGGTGGCGATCGCCGTCGACGCCACGGTGGTCCGGCTGGTGCTGGTGCCCGCCCTGATGGCGATGTTCGATCAGTGGAACTGGTGGCTGCCCCGCTGGCTGGCCCGGCTGCTGCCGTCGGTGGACTTCGAGAAGCCGCTGCCCAAACTCGACCTCGGCGATCTGGTTGTGGTGCCCGACGACATCTCGGCGATGCCGCCGCCGAGTGCGGATCTGCGGAAGGTGGTCAAGGGCGCGGCGCGGCTCAAGGAGATGGCGCCCGACGCGGTCTGCGTCGCCGATCCGATGGCGTTGCGCGGCAGCGGCACGCGATTCGGCCGGACGGTCCATCCGGTGACGATGTGGCGGGGCCGCGTCGAGATAGCACTCGATGCTCTGCAGACCGACGCCGCGGTGGCGCGCCGGAGTCCGGTGGAGACCACCAACGTCCAACTGTCCAGCGGCGACCGGTTGCAGATCCCCACCGCGGCGGAGACCCTGCGGCTGCAGAGCTACCTGGTGCTGTGCCGCAACACCCTGGACGACTACACCCGGCTGGCGGCGCTGGCCAGCACCGTGGACGTCGACTACGCCGCGCTGGTGCTGGCCGGCATCGACGAGTACTACAGTTCTCCTCACCCGGATCGACAGTGGTACGCCAGCCAATTGGTCCGCCGACTGGCCGATCCGATGCCCTCGGACATCACCGAGGACACCTGGTCGAACCCGGCAAAGGCAGCCGAGTGGGAGAATGTCCGGCAGCGGTGCCTGTCGATTTCGGTGGCGATGCTGGAGGAGGCGAGTTGACGTTGGCCGTCGACGAACAGCCCGTCGAGTTCTGGCCCACGGCATCGATCCGGTCGGCGCTGGAAAGCGGCGACATCGGTATCTGGCAGCGCATCGTCGTGGCCATCAAGCGAGACCCCTACGGACGCACCGCCCGCCAGGTCGAAGAGGTGCTCGACGGGGCCGCGCCGTACGGCATCGCCCAAGCCCTCACCGAGGTGCTGGTGCGCGCGCGCAGCCACCTTGATGCCAACGAGCGTGCCGAGGCGGCCCGCCATGTCCGGCTACTGCTGGATCGCTCCGGGCTCAGCGAACAGGAGTTCGGCTCCCGTATCGGGGTGGGTCCGCACGACCTTCGGGCCTACCTCGACGCGACGGTGAGTCCGCCGGCATCGCTGATGATCCGGATGCGACGGCTCTCCGACCGGTTCGCCAAGATCCGCGCCCAGCAGGCTCCAGGCGATGGCACGCGGTCCGACGACGAGTTTCCGGAGCCCAATCAGGCTGAGCCGCTGCCCATTTAGGTCGGTGGCGGCGTAGGAGTGCCGTCGCTGCCGGTGGATCCGGCCGGGTTTCCGTTGCCGCCGGTGCCGCCGTAGCCGCCGAAGCCGGACGTGCTGCCGCCGTTGCCGCCGGTGCCACCGTTGCCGCCCTTGCCCGATCCGGCCCCGCTGCCGCCCGTGCCACCATTGCCGCCATTACCAACGGCGCCACCGACGCCGCCGGTTCCGCCGCTGCCGCCCTTGCCGTTGGCTCCTGCTCCATTGCCACCGGTGCCGCCGGTGCCGCCGTTGCCCGAGGGACTTGTGGCTGCGGATCCATTGGTGCCGTCTGCACCGTTGGCGGCGCCGGTTCCGCCCTTACCGCCGGCGGCGGCAGTACCGGGGTTACCGCCGGCACCACCCGTGCCGCCGCCCGCGCCATCGCGCAACCCGACGATGTTGACGCCGTTGGCGCCGCTTCCACCCCGGCCGCCGTTTCCACCAGCGCCAGCGTTGCCGCCACGACCACCCGCGCCGCCGTTGCCGGTCGTGTCGATGAAGAACAGAATCGCCCCGGTACCCGCATTACCACCGTCGCCGCCGAGTGCACCGCTGCCACCGCTGCCACCCCTGCCGCCGGTGAGGCCCAGCAGGGCTGCGCCGTTGTCTCCGTTGCCGCCGTTGCCGCCGTTGCCACCGTTGCCACCGGCACCACCGCTGCCGCCATTACCTATCAGCGAGCTGCCGACGCCACCATTGCCACCGCGACCACCAGGGGTACCACCACGGCCGCTACCGCCCCCTCCGCCGAGGGTTCCAGGTGAACCATCATCGCCATCGATTCCCGCGCCACCTGAGCCGCCGTCGCCGCCGTCACCGAACAGCGAGAGCGCACCGACGCTGCCGCCGGCGCCGCCACTGCCGGCCGTGCCGCCCGGCGCGATGGCGGAGGCTCCGGTGCCGCCGTCGCCGGCGCTGCCGATCAGCAGTGAACCGGCCCCGCCGTTGCCGCCCGAGCCACTCGTTCCGGTGCCGGCCCCGGTGCCGCCGTCGCCGCCGCGGCCGCCGCTGCCCAGCAGGACGATCCAGGCCGCCGCGCCGCCGTCACCGCCGTTGCCGCCGTTTCCGTTGGTGGCGGTGGAGAGCCCGCCGGAGCCGCCTCGGCCGCCGTTGCCGGTCAGCAGGGAACCCGCGCCGCCGTTGCCGCCGAAGCCGGCGTTGACACCATTGCCGCCGGTGCCGCCGCGGCCGCCGTCGCCGAAGAGCGCGAACAGCCCGTTGTTTCCACCAGTACCGCCATTGCCGCCGTCGCCGCCGGCATTGGTGTTGTTGCCGACGCCGCCGTTGCCGCCGTCGCCCGCGCGGCCCAGCAGTGACAGCGCGCCGTTGTTGCCGCCGGTGCCGCCGGAACCGCCGGAGCCCGCATTGCCGCCGAAGCCACCCACGCCGCCTCGGCCGCCGCTGCCGGCGAACCGGCCACCGTTGCAGCCGACTCCGCCGCGGCCGGCCGTGCTGTCCTGAGTGCCGGTGGCATTGCCGCCGACGCCGCCGACGCCGCCGGCGCCAGCGAAGAGACCGCCGTTGCCGCCGTTGCCGCCATTGCCACCGGTGATGCCGTTGCCTCCGGCTCCGCCGGCGCCGAACCAGCCGGCTGATCCGCCGTTGCCGCCGTTAAATCCGTTGCCGCCGTTGCCGATCAGGCCGCCGGTACCGCCGTTGCAGGCGACACCACCGGTGCAGGACACCGCATCGAAATTGAATCCGTTGCCGATTAGCAGGCCGCCGTTGACGTTGTCTGCGGTGCCGTTTCCGATGAAGAAGCGGACGACGTCGGCGACCGGGTTGGCCACCGCGGAAGCTCCGGCGACCTTGGCCACCGCCGAGGTTCCCGTGGCCTTGGCTGCGGGCGCGGAGGCGCCAACCCGCGCCGGTGCCACGACGGTGCTTCGCCGGATGGCACTCGCCGTTGCCGGAGCAGGCCGCGCCGTTGCCGCCGCGGAGACCGCATCCGACTTGCCGGTCCGCACCTGGCGGGGCGCCGCGGACCGCGGACCGGGCCGGGCTTCGGCGCGTGGCCCCGCAGTGGATGAGGACCCGTCCGAGGCCTGCGCAGCGGATGATTCACCACGGTCCGCCGCCGCAGTCGCCGGGGTGGAGGCCAGCCAGGCCCCGATGCCCAGGGCCACGGCCAACGCACCCACCCGCCCGACGGCATAGACCGAAATCATCGGTCGCAGCAAATCGGGTGCTGACAAGAGTCCGTCTTCGCTGGAATGTGCCGAGGTCATCCCGGGTCCCCCTCAAGTGTGCCGCAGATAAACAAAATCCTTCGAAGTATGCACGGAAGGTGTTCCCGTTGTCGACGGAATCGCCCTAATAGCAAATAACCGGGGCGGGTCGGTCAGCGTGCGTTGATCGGCGAGACGGCGACGACCCTCCAGTCGCCATCCTGCTTGGACAGCGCGACCCGCAGTGCCAGCACCGCTGTGTCGGGCGGCTGTCCGGGCGAGCTCTGCGCTGCTCGCACCAACACCGCGACAGCCGCTTCGACCGGACCGAGCACCTCCAGGCCGGCCGATACGGCGTCGCCCTGAGCGGTGACGCCTCGCTTGGCCAGGTCCGCCGTCGCCGATCCGAACTGAGCCCGGAACGCCTCTGCGCTGTCCGGGGTCATCATCGAGGTGGCCCGGTCGATCGCGGCGGTGGGGTCGGTCGGGGTGAAGGTGGCGGTGGCCTCCGAGACCTCGGTGGCGATTCGGACCACCTCGGCCGAGTCCCGGGTGAACGAGCGATCCCGCAGAGTCCACTGGGTGTAGCCGGCCACCGCCGCCGCAGTCAGAGCCGCCGCCGCGACGCCCGCAACGGCCAGCCGCAACACCGGCGCGTCGTCGTCAGTGCCCACGGTGACCGAATCACGCCGATAGAGAAGATAATTGAGCAGGGCGGCCTGGACCACGAGCAGGCACAGGATCGAACACACCGATACCCACCACCGCGGCCAGTCCAGCGTCAGCCCGATCACCAGCAGTCCGGCGATGGTGGCCAGCGGAGCGACTACGTCGAATGCCACCACCCGCAGCAGGTTCCTCATCGCACCGACTCCAGTCGGGAGATCATCGACTTGCCGTCCACGTCGGAGACACCGAGGCGCAGATTCCAGCGCACCGTCGTCGGCTTGTTGCCCGCGTTCTCGCTGACCGACGTCGCCACCACCAGGACGGTGTCGGTACGGGCGGCCAATTCCGGCGGCAGAGCGGCGGGCCCTTCCCCGGGCTTGACGTCGGGATCGCGGTGCAGCATCTCAATGGATACCGACTCCACTCGGCCGGTGGTGCTCGACTGCAGGGTCCGGACCACCTCGCGGTACGGCGCGATCGAGGCGTCGAAACCGGAGTTCAGTTCCCCGATCGTGCCGTCGCGCAACGTGTTCAGGCTGGCCTCGACGTTGTCGGTGTTCATATTGATCAACACACCGGTCCACTCGGCGGCGGACTGCATGGCCCGGGCCTGGAGTGCGCGTTCGGCCTCGGCACCGCGGTGGCCCGACCAGAGCACCGCGGCCACGACGGCGGCCACCAGGGCAACGATGCCGAGCACCGCGCAGGCGACCCCGAACCCTCGTCGGCCGGGGAACCCGATGGCCTCCTCCGCGATCTCCTCCGCGATCTCCTCCGCCTCGGGCATGCAGGCGAGGCTACCGGGCGTGGTAAGGATGGTCGTGTGCCAGTAGACACTCAGCGCTCCGGAATCGATCTGTCCCACCTCGACACCGTCGTCCGCCCGCAGGACGACCTTTTCGGCCACGTGAACGGCCGCTGGCTGGCGAACTACACCATTCCCGGCGACCGGGCCACCGACGGCGCGTTCCGTGCGCTGTACGACCGGGCCGAGGAGCAGGTGCGCACGCTCATCACCGAGGCCGCCGACCGGCGCGGGGCCGACGGCACCGACGAGCAGCGCGGGGCCGACGGCACTGACGAGCAGCGCATCGGCGACCTCTACGCCAGCTTCCTCGACGAGGACACCGTGCGCAGCCGGGGGGTGCAGCCACTCCTCGAGGAACTGTCGGCAATCGACACCGCGGCAGGCCCGGACGACCTTGCCGCGGTGATCGGCCGACTGCAGCACACCGGCGTCGGCGGCGGGGTGGGCGCCTACGTCGACACCGACTCCAAGGACTCCACCCGCTACCTGGTGCACCTGACCCAGTCCGGCCTCGGCCTGCCGGACGAGTCGTACTACCGCGACGAGCAGCACGCGGCGATCCTGGCCGCCTACCCTCGCCACATCGCGGCGATGTTCGCGCTGGTGTTCGGCGGCTCGGCCGACGAGTACGCCGAACGGGCGGCGCGGATCGTCGCCCTGGAGACCGCACTGGCCGCCGCACACTGGGACGTGGTGCGCCGCAGAGACGCCGACCTGTCCTACAACCTGCGGACGTTTGCGGAATTGCCCTCCTGGGCAAAAGGTTTCGACTGGGCCGGCTGGATCACCGCCATGGGCGCCGCCCCGGAAAACGTGGCCGAATTGGTGGTGCGCCAGCCCGACTACCTCACTGCGTTCGCGGGCCTGTGGTCGAGTGCGGAGTTCACCGACTGGCAGGACTGGGCGCGCTGGCGGCTGATCCACGCCCGCGCCGGCATCCTCACCGACGAATTGATCGCGGAGGATTTCGCGTTCTACGGCACGACCCTGTCGGGCACCGAACAGATCAGGGAGCGCTGGAAGCGGGCAGTGTCCCTGGTGGAGAGCACCATGGGGGACGCAGTCGGCAGGCTCTACGTCGACCGGCACTTCCCGCCGGACGCCAAGGGGCGGATGGACATTCTGGTGGCCAACCTGCTGGAGGCCTACCGGGTGAGCATCAGCGACCTCGAGTGGATGACGCCGGAGACCCGCCGGAGGGCGCTGACGAAACTGGACAAGTTCACCGCCAAGATCGGCTACCCCAAGCACTGGCGCGACTACTCGGATCTTGTCATCAACCGCAATGATTTGTACGGCAACGTCATTCGCGGTTCAGAGGCATCCTCGAACCGTGAGTTGGCCAAGCTTGGCGGCCCGGTCGACCGCGAAGAGTGGTTCATGACACCGCAGACGGTCAACGCCTACTACAACCCCGGAATGAACGAGATCGTCTTCCCAGCCGCAATTCTGCAGCCCCCCTTCTTCGACGCGGGCGCCGACGACGCCGCCAACTACGGCGGAATCGGCGCGGTGATCGGACATGAGATCGGTCATGGCTTCGACGACCAGGGCTCGAAGTACGACGGCGACGGACATCTCATCGACTGGTGGACCGATGCCGATCGCACCGAGTTCACTACGCGCACAACGAAATTGATCGAGCAGTACGACTCCTTCATACCCCGCGACCTGCGCGATCGCGATGACCCCCCGCACGTCCAGGGCGCGTTCACCGTCGGTGAGAACATCGGCGACCTCGGCGGTCTGTCGATCGCACTGCTGGCCTACCGGTTGTCACTGGGCGGGCGTGAGGCGCCGGTGATCGACGGCCTCACCGGTGTGCAACGGGTGCTGTTCGGTTGGGCGCAGGTGTGGCGCACGAAGTCCCGCGCGGCCGAATCCGTTCGGCGGCTCGCCATCGATCCGCACTCCCCGCCGGAGTTCCGCTGCAACGGGGTCGTCCGCAATATCGACGAGTTCTACTCGGCCTTCGGCGTGGCCGAGGAGGACGAGCTCTATCTCGACCCGCAGCAGCGGGTCAGGATCTGGAGCTGACGAACCGCCCGCAACCGTGAGTGAGGAATCCCGCAGAAGAACGGCGAGAAGCCCACTGCGTGGTTCCTCACTCAACGGCCTAGGTCGTCAGTACAGCCTAGGTCGTCAATACAGCGTGGGTCGTCAGTACAGCGTCCACTGCCAGTCGTCGGCGCCGTCCGGGTTGGTGTAAAGGCCCACCGAGTTCTTCACCACGATCGGGTCGCCGCTGCCGAAGTTGTCGTAGAACCACTTGGCGTTGGCCGGGCTGAGGTTGATGCAGCCATGGCTGACGTTTCGCTTGCCCTGGTCGCCCACCGACCACGGCGCGCCGTGGACGAAGCCGCCACTGTTGTCGATGCGGACCGCCCACTGCACCTTGATCTTGTAGCCATCCGCAGAATTCACCGGAACGCCGTAGGTGGAGGAGTCCATCACCAGGTCGGGGAACTTCTCCAGCACGTAGTAGGTGCCGTTCTTGGTGTCGTACTTGCCGTCCAGGCCCATCGACACCGGGAGGGTCTTCTCGACCACACCGTTGCGGGTGACCGTCATCTGGTGGGTGGCGTCATCGACGGTGGCTATAAGGGAATCGCCCACGCGGAAACTGGATCGGGCACCGCTGGCGTCGATGCTCACCACCGTGCGAGCCGGCCAGAATTTGTAGGGACGCCAGCGCACCTGGGTGTCGGTGGTCCAGTAGAACGCACCCGCCACCGGCGGTGAGGACGAGATGTGGATTGCCTGCTCGGCCAGTGCCCGGTTGGCGATCGGGCGTTGGAAATTGATGATGATCGGCTTGGCCACGCCAACGAGTGCCCCGTTGACGGGGTTGAAACTCGGCGGAGCGAACACCGGATCACCGGTGAAGGGGGCCGCGTTCTGGCCCTTGGCGGCACCAAGGGTGGTGGTCTGCGGGATCGGAGCCGGAGCCACCGGGGCCGCAACGGGGGCGGGCGCGGGCGGCGGGATCTCGCCGGGGGCAGCCAGGTCACCGGGCAACGGCGGCGGCGGCGGCGGGAAGAACATGGGCGGGGGTTCGACAGGCACCGGAACATCTGCGACCTGGGGATCCACCGGCGGCACGTCCGGATCGGCCAGCGCCGATCCACTACCGAGGCCTGCGCCTGCCACTGCAACCAGACACATCGCGGCCGCGACAGCGCCCTTCACCCGAATCACCACAATCCTCCAATGCTTTCTTACGTTCAAGTGTTGCACAGCGGACCAGGTAGGACTCCCAGCGACGAGGCCTGGCGAACTCCTGCCGAACCCCTGACCTGTGCGTTGAACTGTGCGGTTAATCGCCGCTGCGGGCGGTTCCGTTACTTCTCGCCGGCCACCGGGAGCAGATCCCGACGGGCCCAGACGCAGGCCAGTGCGGCGGCGATCAGCACCGCCGAGGCGGTCAGCATCACCGGTTCGCCGGCGTGTTCGTAGAGCAGGCCACCGATCAGCGATCCGGCCATGATGCCGACCTGAAAGGC